>JAITIZ010000285.1 GCA_031279215.1 Planctomycetaceae bacterium | reverse complement strand
AAATAAAATCGTTAAAATAGAATTATTGTAATATATCAGTGGAATAATTTTTTTGAGTCCTATTCCCGTGACATTTTCTTAATCTCTTATGTTTTCTTAGTCCCGCAGGGACGAGATGTGCATAACCGTAGGTGTAGCGAAGCGCAACCTACGGATCAGACATCTTCTCCTTTGTTAAAGCCCCGCACGGGGCGAGATTATCAGACACAGCAATCATTATCTCGCCCTTGCAGGGCTTGGGGAAAATGGGAAAATTCCTGCTTCGGCGGTTGCGCTTCGCTTCACCGCCGGTTATGCATTTCACCCCCCTAACTGGGTTAAAAGCGAAAAACAAATATTCCACTGATAGATTACAAATTATTGTAATTATTTATTGGTAATTTTGTAATATTTCAGCGTCATTTTTGTTTTGAATTAACCCCGAAAAGGCGAATTCCTGTTGATGTGTAAATGGGGATTATTTTTAAATAGGCAATTACCATAAAATAACATTGCGGAATAATCTTGAATTTCCGATTTCCAATTCGAAAATGTTTTCTGTGTTTCTTAAATCTTCCTCTAAATTCCGGCTTCAAAAATTCCACTAAAATATTACGTTATTTTTTATGTTTTGCTTTTTCTCTTTTCTTTTTTTCTTTTTCACGTTTTTTTCTGGCTTCATTTTTTTCTTGAGTGGTAAGACGTTTTCCGGTTCCTATTTTGGGTGCGACAATTCCTCCTGCCGGATTTTTGCCGAAAGATTGGGTCAGTTGGCGCACGGCGTCCATTCGATCACGAACATTCATTGAAGACATGGACTTCAACATTTCTGCCATCGGTAGAAATGATTTGATAAGATCGGTAACTTGTTCAGGTTTCACTCCGGCACCGTTTGCAATTCGATGACGGCGATTGTAGTCAATAATTTTGGGATTCCGTTTTTCTTCTGGGGTCATCGAGTCTATAATTCCGCCAACACGCCGCATTTCTGCATCCGCATCAACATTTGTTTGTCCCAGCATTTTATTGATTTCACCCATCCCCGGTATAAAACCCAACAGTTTACTAAATGATCCAAGACGTTTTGCTTGTCCCATTTGGTTTCGGAAATCATCAAGCGTAAATTCGCCTTTCAACAGATTTTCTTGTTGTTTTTCGAGAGCTTCTTTATCGAGTTTTTCTGTTGCCTGCTCGATCAGCGTCAACACATCACCCATTCCGAGAATTCGTCCTGCCATTCGGTCAGGATGAAATTCTTCGAGAAATTCGATCAACTCTCCCGTTCCAATAAATTTAATTGGAACTCCGGTGATATGTTTGACAGACAATGCAGCACCGCCGCGTGTATCACCATCAAGTTTTGTCAGAATAACACCGTCTAATTCGAGTGCTTCGTTGAACGCTTTGGCACTGTTCACCGCATCCTGACCGGTCATTGCGTCCACAACAAAATAGACTTGGTCAGGGGTAAGTTGTTGTTCAATTTGCCGGAGTTGCTCCATCAACTCTTCATCAATATGCAAACGCCCCGCCGTATCAAGAATAAGAACATCAACACCAAGTGAAGCAGCCTTTTGAGCCGCATCTTTACAAACTTGTACCGGGTCCTTACTTTCCCGATCAACATGAACCGGTACACCAATAGATTGCCCTAAAATTTCGAGTTGGTCAATTGCCGCCGGACGTTGAAGGTCAGCAGCAACAAGCATCGGCTTCAAGTTTTTTTTGACAAGTAATCTGCCTAACTTGCCGCAAGTCGTGGTTTTACCGGAACCTTGCAACCCGCAAAGCATAAAAGTTGTCAAGGGTTTTTTCAGATGCAAATCATGATCGACAGGTCCCATGAGCTGAATCAGTTCTTCATGGACGATTTTCACCAACTGTTCCGTCGGATCAAGCAACTTCAGAACATGTTCTCCGAGAGCCTGATCGGAAATTCTTGCGATAAAATCTTTGACAACCGGTAAACTAACATCGGCTTCGAGCAATGATTGCCGTACCAAATCAAGACCTTCACGCATATTTGATTCGGAGAGTTTGCCCCTACCTCGCAAGGTTCGGATTGCCGACATCAGGTTATCTTGAAGTGTTTCAAACATAGAATTTTAATAAGGCAATAAATGGTTACGTTTTAGATTGGGAAAATGAAAAACAAGTTTTATATCATGAACCGATATATTTTCTACTTTCATTACCGACATATTTTCTGCTTAATTATGAAGAATATCAATATTTTGACAATGAGGGAGGTAATGATTTTTTACCGTTTCGGCAATCTTATGAATTAGGGTAACTTCTAAAAACTAATTTAGGAGGAACGCAGGCGTCTCGCCTGCCCTGTTTTTTTACAAAAAACGCCTAAAAATGCGGTCGAGACGACCGCGTTCCTTCTAACAATAAATTTTGTAATCTATCAGTGGAATTTTTGTTTTTCGCTCTTAACCCCGCTAGGGGTGTGAAATGCATAACCGGCGGTGAAGCGAAGCGCAACCGCCGGAGTAGAAACACCTCCATTTTCCCAAAGCCCTGCAAGGGCGAAATAATAGTTAATAGTTAATAGTTAATAGTTAATAGTGGATAGTGGATAGTGGATAGTGGATAGTGGATAGTGTCGCATGCGGATTTTAACCGGAATGATTGTAAATCGCTTGCGACACTATCCACTCTCCACTCTCCACTCTCAACTATCATTACCTAACGTTTCCATTGTTTGTAATTGTTTCGGTTATTTTTTTTCGGGGTAACAATGAGCAAGCGGATAGAGTCCTTGCCGAGAAGTTCGACAACACGTTGCTGCATTTCGGAACGCATCGCAATTCGTAATTTCGGGTTACGGAATTGCACTGTAGAACCGTTTTGGAGTTGTACGGAAAGTTCAAGCGTTCCGCTGCCCGGATAACCGCGTAATATTTCGTACAACTTTTTGATACTTTCAACAGAATGACTGCGCTCATCCAAAGTAACACTCAACCCGCGTGATAATTGTTCTATCGCTTCTTCAACCGTATATAAACTATCAACAATAAAATTACCGCTATTGCTTTCACCCTGTGAACGACTCTGATCGATTCGTCCCACCGCAAAAACAATCGTTTCGATCTTAATCAAATGTGAATACTTGGCATACTGCTCAGACCAAATAATCGACCGTATCGGTCCCTCAACATCTTCCAGCGTAAACATGGCAAATTGACTGTTCCCCGGTTTTTTTGTTGCCACAATTTTAATATCATTGATCGTTCCCGCTAAAATAACATCAGTCTGGTCACGCAATCCCGACGCCTCATAACAACGATGAGAACGAATTTGTTGGAAAATCGTTTCATATTCTTTGAGCGGATGTGATGAAAGATAAAAACCAAGCGATTCTTTTTCATAAGTTGCTTTTTCCTTGTCAGACCATTCGGGAATTTCCGGTAAACCGGCAAACGTAACAGGTTTGGCTGCTGCCGCCGATTCCGTGTCGTCGAAACTCGC
>JAITIZ010000186.1 GCA_031279215.1 Planctomycetaceae bacterium | reverse complement strand
AATTTTGAAACAAGTTCGCCGGAATCAATAATGCCGTTATTATTCTTGTCAGCAAAATTTGTCAGTTTTATGAGCCGATTCATATTATCGTACTCATACGTTGTGATTACTCCATTGGGGAGTTTTTCCTTTGCAAGATTACCCCCAATATCGTATTCATAATACGTTGTTTTGTTATCATGTGAGACGGTTGCCAAGCGTCCGTAACGGTCATAAGTATAATAGGTTGGCGGATCATTGTCGGTTTGAACGGTTGCCTGATTACCGTATTTGTCGTAGGTATATGCAATTGTACCTTCCGGCATTTCAATCAAGATTGTTCGACCTTGAGTATCATAAGTTGTTTTTGTGACACGTCCATTTTGGTCAATTTCCGAAACACGTCCGAAGGAATCATAAGTATAAATCCATGTTTCAGTGACTTCGTTTTGAGTAAATGTTTTTGATTCAAGACGATCATAATAGTCGTATTTGTATGTTGTAACAACACCTTCAAATGATGTTTGCTTGATGATTCGTCCTTTGAAATCATATTCAAAGTATTCTGTACTTCCGTCAGGAAGTGTTCGAGTTAATTGATTATCATTATTATTGTTCCAATATTTAGTACGTTGGTCTATTGACTTTTTGGGTATTCTCCAATGTGTTTTTTGTTTGTCTCGTTTCGTTAAGAATTGATAGGTTGACATTGATTTTGCTTTACACAATTTTAATAAATTTGTCCTTTTTTGAATATTATTGAAACGATAATATGTTTTTAGGGATATTTTCCCAAATTTATCCCAATTTTATTTATTGTGCTGATAATTTTAAGCCATTTCAACTCTCGCGGACAACCATATCAATCCGTAATTTTACTTGTCAGTAGAATGAAAGGATTCTAGATAAAGAGGTAAATTATCGGGGACATTCATCTTTTTATTAACAAATCGATACCTAATCAAGTAACACCACTCATTTCTAAAAAAATAAATTTTTCCTGAGATAAATGATGGAGATTCATTACCTGTTCTATGTATTCTTTCTATAGATTCATTTGCTTTTTCATTTTGAAAAAGAACGGGGCTAAATTTTCCAGTATCTATCAAACTTTTCATTGAAGCAGGTATCTGATCTTCAACTGATATTTTTGCCGAATGTACTGCAATGATACATGGAAATCGGTCGTTACCTGCTTGAAATTCTAGTATTCCATATAAATCTAAATTTTTTGTTGAAATAATTTGAGTATTCCAGCCATTGGGGTGTACCATAGACATTCCATTAGGATGAAATACGCGATTACTTTCATCTGGATTTTGAACAATCTGTAAATCTACAGGATATTGAATCCGTTCAACCAAGCGAATACTTGAAAAAAACAAAACATATATCTCAAAGCTAATAAACAGCACTGCCGCTATCGTTCCAAATAAAACGAAAATACGATTTTTCGACAATCGCTTTACTTTTTCTTTAATTATTTTTTTAATGTTCATTGAGGTACTCCAAATTTACGTTCCAAAGGATTTTCGAAATGTAAATTTCCTCTTAAAATAACGAAAATCAAAATCAATTGAAAGTTTGGTAAAATTGTACAATGAAAAAAATGACAAAATTTAACATCTCTCATTGTCAAATCTGATTTGACAGACTTATAGGCTCTTTGTCAAAAAACTTTTATATTGCACAATAATATTTTGTATTCAATTAAAAAATAAGACTCTTCACATAACAATATTTGTAAGTTATAAGTTTATTTTGACACAGATCTGTAGGTAGAAAATATGAATTAGAACAATCCCATGCTCATAAGGGTTTGTGTTCGCCTTAGACCATACCTGCCAAATCGAATTCCCGCTTCACTTGGTGCACCATCTAAACCCATTATACCACTATCTTTGGCAGAAGAATACAATGCAACAGATAATTCTTTTTGATCTTGAGTATATGTTGCCCAAGTAACTAAAGTTGGATGTGCCTCAGGAATTCCTGAAGTTGTATATGTTCTCCAATAGTTCATGGCTTCTGCTAATAATTCAATTGAAGTGTCTGGGCTAATCAGAAGTCTTCTGATTTCAGCATCTGTAAGTGCAGCCGTACTAGGACACCAATCTCTGACGTTATCAATGCGAAGCTGGGCAATACCCATGCTATGCATATCGCCAGTAAACACTTCATAATCGAACAAATCGTCACCTATATGTATTTGATACATTTCATACATCAATACAGCACTCAATAATTCTGGAGGAAGACCAAATCTAGCAGCTTCTGCTCTTATTTTTCGACTGTAAAGTATAATTTCAAGAGTCGGAAGTTCAAAATACGGCAGTTCTGCTAAAAAATTATCCGCATTGCCATTGATCATTGAGTCTGCTACAACTAAGGCAACCACAATAGACAATATATTATACGGAAATATGGCTAAAGATCCAATGAATGTACCTCCAACTAGACCAACTTTCATTCCGGTCTGAGTATAATGTAACACTGAATGGAAAGCCGTTGTCACATCCATTTGAC
>JAITIZ010000631.1 GCA_031279215.1 Planctomycetaceae bacterium | reverse complement strand
GCACTATTCGTCAAAGTTCTCAACTCTTTTTCGCTCTTCACCGTTCGGCTTTACCTTGGTCGAACTTCTTGTGGTTATTGCGATTATCGGCGTGTTAATCGCTCTTCTGTTACCGGCTGTTCAAGCCGCTCGTGAAGCCGCAAGACGGATGCAATGCTCCAACCACTTGAAGCAAATCGGAATCGGGGTTCACAACTTTCACGATACCAATCGCGGGTTGCCGCCTATCGCGATTACCGCTGGGCGCATGACCATTTTTGCGATTCTGTACCCATATATTGAGCGAACCTCACTATACGATAAAATACAAAGTTTGAATAGTGGTGATCCCTGTACTAGTACAGACAACTTTTGGAGGCTCATGACCGATGATGATCGTAAAGGATTTGGTTCTGTTCCGATTTATGTTTGTCCTTCACGCCGTAGTTTGGGCGTCAATATAACCACAGACGGAGGAGAAACCAGAAATACCGAAGCGAGTTATGGACCACAAGGTGATTATGCTGCAATTTACACAATGACCAAAGTACCCGATTCAACAGCCGGTATGCAAACCACCGACTCGAATTTGTACTTCAATGTCTCGTATCATTGCAATCCTGATGATTCTTATAAAGCCAATTTTCCGAACGGACCTTTCCGAACTTGTATGCTTTTTACTCCAGGAGATGCTAAAACATGGCAAACGCGCGATGAAATGTCATGGTGGTCTGACGGAACAACTAATCAAATTATTTTCGGTGAAAAACATCTTCATTATGATCATGTGGGAAAATGTTTTATTGATAGTTCTGTTGTTGAACCGGGAACCAGTGCAGATGGAACTAAAGGAATCTATTGCGGTGACTGTTCCATTATTCAAGCCAATGGAAGTTACATCGGAGGAGCTTACCTGAGAGCAGTAGCTTATCGATACAATACTGATGGAACCCCATGGCGAAACAGTCACTTAATCTTGCCGCGACCTAATGAAATGCGTGCCAATAATACGCTTATGCGCGGATTTAGTAGTTTTCATCCGGGGATTGTTCAGTTTTTATTAGGAGATGGTTCCGTACATTCATTTAGTATTACCGTACCGCTTTCAATTTTGGCTCCGCTTGCTGATGTGAACGATGGTAAAACGGTACAAATGCCGTAATATTAAATCATCGTAATATTTCAGTGGAATTTCCTTAATCTATTATGTTTTATTGTCCCACAGGAACGAGATGTACATAACCGTAGGTTGTACTTCGCTGCACCTACGGTCAAAAATTCCGGCTAAAATCCGCACTCTCAATTCTCAACTATCCACTCTCAACTATCAACTCTCAACTATCAACTACGATGTTGTTCCTAATGGGGTTAAGATTGAAAAATGAAAATTTTACGGAATAATTATGCCGGATGATAAACAATAGAACCGCTACTGAATAGTTACGAAATATTACAAATAATCTCAATATTTGTGAATATCTACATAATGATCTGGGGAGACATAATTTGAGTATTATTTACTATATTATGTATTTATTCTATTTTTCCTAACCCTTGTTTTGTTTGTGTTAATCTATTTTTTAGTAAAATTCTTTGAATAAAATTGACCTTTCGCGATTTCTCTGCCGATAATAAAATTAGTTTTTTATGCCGACTAAACGAAAAAGTCTGTATATTCTCGTTAAAAATTTTATCGAAACGCAAAATATTTGATAAGATTTCGATAGTTACGGAACACTCATCAAGGAGGATGAAAGGTTATGGCAGTAGCGCAGTGGACTCCAGAAGAAACGGCTAAACTGTGGGAAGAATTTATCCAAGATCGATCCAATCAAAAACTTCGTAATATTCTAATTGAACGTTACATGCCGTTGGTAAAATATCATGGTGAACGTGTTGGTTCACGCCTTCCTGATGAAGTAGAATTAGATGATCTGATTTCCGCAGGAATTTTTGGATTGATGGATGCGATTGATGCTTTCGATTTAAACCGCGGAGTTAAATTTGAAACGTATTGTGTTCCACGAATTCGAGGAGCCATGCTCGATGAATTACGAAACATGGATTGGGTTCCGCGACTGGTACGTTCACGGGCTCGTAAACTCATGGAAGCCAGTAAAAAACTTTCTGATAAACTCGGCAGGCAACCCTCTCACGATGAATTAGCCGAAGAATTAAATCTTTCCGCTGCCGAATTAGAACGGATGATGTTCGACGCCAATGCCGTGAATCTTGTTAGTTTGAACAAAAAATGGTTCGAAACAGACGGTTCCAAAGATATTAGCGAAATCGATCTTGTTGAAGATCAAAAAGGCGAAGACCCAACAACACGAATTCAAAAAACAGATTTGATGCGGTTAGTTACAAAAGGTCTCAGCCGTAATGAACGACTAATTATTATTCTTTATTATTATGAGGAAATGACCATGAAGGAAGTTGGTATGACTCTTGATTTAAGTGAAAGCCGAGTCAGCCAAATGCACAGCAGTATCGTGGAACGTTTACAAATGCAACTCGAAGAACGACGCGCTGAATTTGCAACATAAAATATTGTGAATACACAAAATTCCCGAAAATTCCCGTTCAGGAACACCGTAATAAACCTTGCCGTCATACCCCTTAATAGACAACGTTACATCATTCAAAATTCGAAAGTTAATATCATTTCCAAAAGAACGTCATGGCAACCAACATTGAAGATTTTGTTAAACGTATTACTCGAATGAATCGAAAATTTACGTTTATTTTCACGGAAGATTTTTTCAATATTGTAGGGAAAACCAGTGTACTGACGGATCGGTTTAGGGCTATTCGTAACACGTTCCGGTATGTCAAACACCGGAAGGGAACTAATGCAGATTTACATGTTGCGGAAGATGTTGTTCTTTTTGATGTGGAAGTGGTGGTTGTTGATAAGGGGTTTTCTTGTTTTGTTACGTCATTTAGTGAATTAACCAATGTTCCTTTTAGTGATCATGCTATTATTTATGGTTTAGGAAATGACCAGGTTGACGCCCAGAAAGCAAAGTTTCAAGTTGAATCTTTTTTGACAGAAAAGCGCAATCAATCCATTTCAACGCTCAACATGCTTGCTGAACGCCGAAAACGTCAACTCATTTTAGTTGTTGAAAACCAAGCCGACCTAAAACGACCAAGTTTAGAACCTATTCGTAAATTACGCAGTCAACTCTGTACCATTCTCATTAACCCTGAAAAAGGACCCGTTGTTGATTGTCAAGTGAGCAAACTTTTTCAAGAAGGAAACAGTAGTTCACTTTCGACATTGCTAAACATGTTTTGTGTTCATTACAGTTAGCAGCAATACTCCACCAACAACAATCTAATCTATACTTTGTCCCGTTACGATTGGTTTTTTTATATTATCGTAACATTTTCGGAAGGTATTTTTGACCCAACACTGTTGGGGCAGGCTAGAATCCTAATACCCTTGCAAGGTGAAGGATTTTATGTCGTTACCTAAATCATTAAAGAAATTTAAACATCAAAAATGGAACAGCACAAAGTATAAGAATAAAATTTTTGTAATATATCAGTGGAATTTTTGTTTTTCACTCTTAACCCCGTTAGGTGTGGAGAGTAGTTGAGAGTTGGGAGTTGATAGTGGATAGTGTCGCATGCGGAATTATTGTCGTTTAAGTAGTAATCCGCTTGCGACACTCTCAACTATCAACTATCAATAATCTCGCCCCGTGCGGGGCTTTGACAAAGGCGAGGAGGTTCTG
>JAITIZ010000001.1 GCA_031279215.1 Planctomycetaceae bacterium | reverse complement strand
AAAATTTATTGTTAGAAGGAACGCGGTCGTCTCGACCGCATATTTAGGCATTTTTTGTAAAAAAACAGGGCAGGCGAGACGCCTGCGTTCCTCCTAATATTAGTTTTTAGAAGTTACCTTATAAAGCCCAATTCGTTTTGTGTTGACAATTCTTGTTTGGAGTGATTTATTTTTGCGATAAAAATAAATAATATTAGAGAGATTGGATATGAGAAAATTTTGTTTTATTTTTATATTTTTTATTTTTTTATTTGTTTTTCCTCTTCAGGCAGCACCTCGGATGTTGATTGGAGTGGACAAAGTAACAATTTATGAAGGCGAGTCAATCATTTATGGGATAACACTTTATGATACACAACCGATTGATGAATCTATTACACCGGACATTTCGGTTTTTACTGATTTCAATGTTCAGGTGCTTCCCAAACAACCGTCAAATCAACACTCAATTCAGATTATCAATGGAGTGCGTACGGAAAATATTGTTTCACGTATTCGGTTTGCTTACATTTTGACGCCCAAGAAAAGCGGTTCGTTTATTATTCCGAAGCCGAATGTTTCCGTGAATGGTCAACAACTTGTTCCTGATTCTGTGGAGATTGGCGGTCAGTCATTGCGGGAAACATCGTTTGGCGGCGCAATTTCTATTACGGTTAAGCCGCCGAATGATCAAGACCTTGTCCGGTTAAAAATCGAAACAAATAAAACACGGCTTTATCCTTTCCAGCCTTTAACAGTAACTTTGGCGGTTCAAGTTAAGGGGTTACCGGAAAAAATTGATTCAGGACAATCAATGAATCCGCTTCAGGTATTGCGTGATCTTCCCAAGTTGACGATACCTTGGGCGAATGATGATACCGAACTTCCCAAAGGAATAATTCCGCAACAAAAATATAGCGATTGGCTTAACGGTTTAACTGTTCGGCGGTTACAGCACGGTTTTGCGATTAATGATTATATCTCTAACGATTTTGGTTTTGGCGATGATTTTTTTCGTTCTCCATTTTCGTTTGGCGGCATGATTCGGCGAACACCGATTCCGTTTGCTCCCAAACCGGGAACACCGATTCCGTTTGCTCCCAAACCGGTGAAAATTCAACGTCCTGATTTAAGCGGTAAAGAAACAACTTATTGGGAATTTCGTTTTTCCCGAACATTTATTCCTGAAGAAATCGGACATTTTTCATTTGGTCCTGTTACATTGAAAGGTGTTTTTGCTGATGCTGATCCGAATACACCTCAAGGAGCTTCACTGCGTGATGTTTACGTGTTGACTTCGGAAGTTTCGGTTGATGTTGTTGATGTTCCTCAAGAAAATCGTCCGGAGTCTTATATTGGGGCGTTTGGTACTTTTGATTGGTCTGTTGATCTTCAACCGCGTCAGGCAAAAGTTGGTGAGCCGATGACCTTAACGCTTTGTTTATCCGGTCAAGGGGCAACCACTCATGTTAAACCGCCGGACTTGTCACAAAATCAGGGAATTACCGCAAATTTCAAAGTCTATCCGCCAACTGAAGAAGTAAACGAGAAATCTTGTACATTTACTTACACGGTTCGACCAACCCAAGAAGGTTCACTCGTGTTTCCGTCTCTTTCGGCGGCTTTTTTCGATGTTGAAAAAGAAGAATTTGTAACACTTCAAAGTAACCCGATTACAGCCGAAATTACAGAAACAAAAAGTTCTCATTCCGTATCGGTGTTCAGCAACAGTCAACGTTTTTTTTCGGGAACATTGGAACGTTCGGAAAAGGGGTTATTTGCCAATATGACTGATCCTTACGAAGCGGTTCAACAATCAGTTAATTTTGTTCGTTGGGTATTTATTATGATTTTGTTGTTCTCGGTTTATGGAGTTTTTGTGTTGGGTGTTTTTGTGTGGCGGACGTGTCATTCCAATCCGAAACTTCGCCGGCGGCGCAATGCATGCAAACGCGCAAAACAACGTCTCGCCGAAATACTGACAACACGGCAAAAATCAAACAATCAAACAGCATCGTTTGGAAATGAACTCCAAAACATCTTTTTTGGTTACGTTGCGGATTTAACTGATGGAGTAGAGCAAGGTATGACCACGAAAGACGCTTGTATCAAATTGTTGGAACTTGGAGCAACAGAACAAACCGTTAAAGAAATACGGAATGTTCTCGAAACATTGGATGCAGCTCGATACGGCGGCTTTGATCTGAAAACATTGGATGAATTGACGGAAGAAACAAATTTCTTACTGAATCGCATTCCAAAAGAACTAACCCAATCCCAAAATTTTTTGTAATTCAATGATGACCGGTTCAAAGAATCTGTATTCTGTAATAAACTTGTCTTTTTGTAATATATCAGTGGAATTTTCGTTAAAAGATAAGCTTAAGGTAGGCGACCGTAGGTGAAAGCCCTTCGGCGAAACATTGCGTACCTTTGAATTATTGCTTTTTCGGTGGTTCACACAAAAATTCTATTGATATATTACTGATTGTCTATTTTTTGTATTAGTCTTGCAAGGTATGATGTACATAACCTTATGTTGTCATACCTTGCTTCTTGCGAGGTGAAGTTTTTTACCCCATAATATCGCTACGTAAATTGTTAAGGAATTTTGAACCTTAAAAATAGAACTGCTCAAAGTATAGCAATTCAGCTCAAATTTTTGTACAAACGTTATTCCCGTACAACAACGTAACCGGTTTTGCCGTCCGTCGAAAGCGTCAATGTTTCCGATGCAAAAACAATAGAAATAACATTGAATATCAATGTGAAAATTGATGAATTTGATAAAATTGTCTGTGTTTTAATTCTTCAAACATTTTGAAATGATTAAAACACAACAAGAAAACATTTTAAGTATTGTGAATTGGATTTGTACTTTCATAAAAGTACAAAAATTAAATGTGGTAATTTAAGTGTTTTTTAATATTTTGCCGAAAATATACACTTTTACTCTATACTCATTACACTTTAAATTTCGGTTTTTATTACAAAAGAGCTGTTTCCCCGAATCGCCCTGAAAGGGCAATCTATTTAGTTGATAGTTGATAGTGGAGAGTTGATAGTGTCGCATGCGGAATGATTACCGTTTTGGTAGTAATCCGCTTGCGGCACTATCCACTCTCAACTTTCCACTCTCAACTATTATACTGCCCTTTCAGGGCGAAGACCTTTTTAAACTTAAACAATTATTCCACTGATAGATTACAAAAATTTATTTATCGTTTTTA
>JAITIZ010000713.1 GCA_031279215.1 Planctomycetaceae bacterium | reverse complement strand
ACTATTTGTAATATATCAGTGAAATTTCTCAAGGGTTTTAAGATTAGTTTTAAAATTCATAATTCTTAAAAAGGTTGAAAAACAAATATTCTACTGAATTTATTACAAGTAAATTAGTCTTTGAAGGGTGTCATTATTTTTACAGAATCGCCTGACTTAATGCGGCGGAGTTAAGTTCACCTTTCTGAAAGCGGAAAAGAATTATAAACCGTTTATTATTTTTGCCAAGTTTTCCAGAGTTCTTGATTCTTAATATTTTTTACGGCAGCGGAAATACTGATACACTTTTCAGATACCTGAAAATGAAATTACTTGTTTTTTATTGACACAATCCCAAATACGAACTTCACGTGAAATAAATGATTCAATATAAAATCGTTCAGTAAGAAGTTTAATTGCTATTGGATCATATTTGTCAGGTTGTGATAATACGTTATTACTATTCTTATTCTGAATTTGCCAAGTATCAGTAGATCTTGTCAAAAAACGAAAACCGAATTGTCAAGTGTGATGAGTATATTCACTAAATATAAGTCCACCCGCTTGGAGCCGTATTTTGTTTGGCTTCCATTAACGTGTTGCAAATTCGTTCAAAAAGATTCAGTGTTCCGCGATAACCGAGATGCAAAATCCGGTGACCGCCGATTCTGTCGTGAATGGGAAAACCACAACGTATCAACGGAACTTCGAGTTGCCGTGATAAGTAAATACCTTTACTGTTACCAATCACGAAATCAGGATTAAGTCCGGCAGAGGTTTCTAAAATTGTTGCAAAATCCATTTCCGCTCCGTTGGCCGCCAGAACAGGAAGGACTCCGATTTCTTCAAGAAACAATTTCACGGCAACAACAAAATCCGCATCACCGTACAAAATTGCCCGTTTTCCAGAACAATATTTATGACCGTCAAAGTAAGCATCAATAAGCCGGCCGCGGTGTTTTTCCCAAACGGCGGGAGTTTTTTGTCCTGTTATTCGATTAAGTGTTGCGAAAAAATTGTCGGTGTTTTCAATACCAATAGGCAAATTAATATTCGTTGCAGGAACACCAAAATAATCACGAAGAAATTCTGCCCCGTTTTTGCCGGAATGAACGGACGTACTAAGATAAATTGTTCCGGACGCTTCCGGCATTGCGGCAATATCGCCAATAATCGTACCGCCTTCCGGCAACTTCTGATAATCTTCCCACGCACCGCCGTCAAGTGATTCCGAATAATCCGGCAATAAGGTATAGGGAACTTTATACGAAACAAGAATTTCATGCAACTCCCGCAAATCCGCCGCTGAAACAAAACCGGAAATCAAATTGACCCGTTTCGTTTTTTTCGGTACAATATGTTTTTCCGTAATAGATTCTATGGCAGCGTAAACCGCTTCGTGATAACCGTCAAGATGGGTGCCGCGATAACTCGGTGTTGAAGCGTAAAAAATAACCGGTAATTCTGTACGATTTGTTTTGTATTCATGAAGATACATCGGAACATTTTCACCAATAGTCTCCGAAAGACAGGTTGAAGTAATTCCGATTGCTGCCGGTTGATATTGTTTTGTAACATTATCCAACGCACGAAAAAGATTATCCCTGCCGCCGAAAATCGCAGTGGATTCAACAAAATTCGAAGACGCAATATCAATCGGTTCCCGAAAATGACTGATTCCGTAACGGCGAATATAAGTCGAACATCCCTGTGATCCGTGAATCAACGGAATACATCCCCCAATTCCGCGCATGACAATACACGCACCCAACGGAGAACAAAGTTTACAGGCATTACGAGTGGAAACAAAAGATGTTGTTTCATTAAATGAATGCGGATGACCGCCAACTGCTTTGGCAGAGTTTTTTTCAAAAACGTCATCAGAAATGTTCGCTTGAATATTTTGCAACATTATATTGTTTTGTTAATATTAAATTTTACGCAACACTATTTATACAAACTGATCCGCAGATTATGCCAAGACACCGATCACCAATTACCAATCACCAATCTACTCTGATTATTGATATTTCATTCTCTGCGCTAATCGGCATAATTTGCGGACAAATTTATTTTGTTATTTTTAATTCTTGCCGGAGAAAATTTCCAGACGGGACTCATTACTGTAGCATGAACTTCTTTGGCAAAATTCAACATTCCTTCAAATCCGGCTAACGCAATTTTTCGTTCATGATTATGGTCACAAAAACCGATTCCCATTTTGTACGCAATTGGACGTTCTTTAACACCGCCGATAAGAAGATCGGCACCTTTTTCCAGTATAAACCGTGATAATTCCAACGGATTACTATCGTCACAAATAATCGTTCCTTCTTTCGTAATTTCTTTGAGATAATCGTAATCTTCCGGCGAACCGGTTTGAGAACCGACAACCACTGTTTCCATTCCAAGATGCCGTAACGCTTTAACCAGTGAAAATGCCTTGAAAGAACCGCCAACGTAAATTGCGGCTTTACGTCCTTCGAGATCGTTCCGATATTCAGCAAGATGCGGTAAAAGTGTTGAAACTTCATTTCGTACCAATTCCTGAGTCCGTTTCATTATTTCATCATTACGGAAATATTCCGCAACATCATACAAGGCTCTCGACATATCTTCAATACCAAAATACGAAACACGAATAAACGGAATACCATATTTTTCCTGCATCATCTTTGCAAGATATGTCATGGAACCGGAACACTGGACAACATTAAGTTTTGCCCGATGTGCACGACCAATTTCCGCAACACGTCCATCGCCGGTAAAACATGTTGCAATTTCAACACCCATTCGGCGGTAATAATCTTTGATAATCCATGTTTCACCTGCAAGATTAAATTCACCCATAATATTGATCGAATAGGGTGAAACCGGTGTTTCATTATCATTGCCGAGAAGCCGGAACAACGCTTCACATGCGGCACGATAACCGTCTTTTTTTGTACCTTTAAAACCTTCAGAGTGTACAGGAATCACCTGAATTCCCGTTTCGCGTTGAACACGGGAACAAACAGCATCAACATCATCGCCGATTAAACCGATAATACATGTACAATAAACGAATGCCGCCGCCGGTTTGTAACGCTCAATCAATTCGTTGAGTGCGGAATACAATTTTGTTTCACCGCCGTAAATGACTTCGTTTTCATGAATATCTGTTGAAAAACTAAGCCGGTGTAATTCGGCACCGCTTGACAATGAACCGCGAATATCCCACGTGTACGCAGCACAACCAATCGGTCCATGAATTAAATGTAACGCATCGGCAATCGGATAAAGCACCACACGTGAACCGCAAAACACACAGGCTCGTTGACTTACTGAACCGGCAGTACTTGCCTTGCCGCATTCAATAGCGTAATCGTCGGTTCCCTTTTCAAAAACTTGAAGTTTGCGTTCCTGTAATATTTCACGCATCGGTTAATCCTGTGAATTTGTAACTGATTTAATGTTGTAACTGTTTATGCGAAACTATTTCGAATCCAAACGCATTGAATAGTTGAGAGTTGAGAGTGTCGCAAGCGATTTACAATCATTCCGGCTAAAAATCCGCTTGCGACACTATCCACTCTCAACTCTCAACTCTCAACTACTAATCATATCTTTATTTTTCCAGATAACAAGTGATATACCAATTACACTTTAAAATTCGTTTTTTATTTTTTGTAATTTTTTAGATAAAAACGATAAATAAATTTTTGTAATCTATCAGTGGAATAATTGTTTAAGTTTAAAAAGGTCTT
>JAITIZ010000633.1 GCA_031279215.1 Planctomycetaceae bacterium | reverse complement strand
CTAGTCCTTAAACAAGCGAGAATTTTCTACAAAAATTTAACAATAATTCGTTTTGCTCTTGTTTTTTTGGATTTTTTGTTTATAGTATTTTTTTTCTATTCACCCCAAGGAGGTTAATTTACTCAAACAGTAAAACCTATCCTTCGATCTGACTTGATCTAGCGTAAAAAAGGGATATTTTGTATTGTTCACTATCAAACCAATTTTCCCCGTTTTTGAAAGTTCCCCAACAACAAAATATCCGATGTTTATATTACACCGTTTTCCTCCGTTTTGCAAGAGATATTTCAAACGCGTCCGCAAACTGATTGGTTCCTGTCACTTCAGCTATTTCTGGCGAGCAGTGCTCTCGATTTCCTCACTTTCCGGCAAAAAATCTCTCTCCCAATTCAGGAAACATTCCGGCGCAAAACGCACCCGACAGGCGATCTCCCACTTTCTCACCAAAGCCCAGTGGGATGCTCCCGACATTCTGCTTGATACCGCCCTGAACACGCTCCGCACTCTTGGTTGGAAATCCGGCGATACTCTTTATCTTGTTATTGACGATACTCAAAAAGCAAAGCGTGCGAAACAGATGGACGCTGTTTCCAAAATTTATCTGCACGCCGAAAAAAGATATGCCAACAGACATACGATTGTCGGTGCTGCTTTTGTCTATCGTAACACAGTGGTTCCCTGCGCCGTCCGACTCTGGGCGAGCAGAGATTATTGTGACAAGTCCAAGAACAATAATCCGCACGAACAACGAGAATTCAAAACGCTCACCGAACTTGCCGCCGAGTGCATTCACTCCGTCCGCTTGCCCTCTCAGGGAAAAGCGATTGTTCTTTTCGACAAGTTTTATCTTTGTGATACGGTGGTCAAGGCTTGTCAAACAAAGGGGTATCATTATATCGGTGCGGTAAAATCAAACCGTAACTTTTATCCTGATGGTCGTCCGAATGATAAAAAGAAGTTGAGCGGCTATGGCCAAAAGGTGTTAGCGAGAGAGGGAAAGTTCACCACCATTAAGGACAGCAAGAAAAAACATCGTTTAGCCGAGAAGGCGGGGGAGATGAAAAAGTTGGGGCGAGTCAAGTTGGCGTTGAGTCGAAGAGCAGGCGAGCAAAGTTGGATTATTGTTGCAACGGATCATCTGCGGTGGTTTCTTTTTTTTCCGGTGCTTATTTTTTTGTGGTTGGGGTGTTCGCTGAGCGTTGTCCTTGTTGTCTTTCCGAGGTCATTGAAAGTAAGACTTTAACCGAGTTTGAGAATGCTTTGAGGTAAAATAGGCTCGATTTCACAATATGGCGGTCAATGTTGTAATTCTTTATTTTATCTTTTCCTCTGTTATTGTTTTCGTTTGTGGAGGCGGTAAAATATTGATTCGTTTTTTACTCGAATCAACATTTTTTTCAAGAATTTTATGGCCCATACAAAACTTAACTCTAATTCGTCCAATCAGACACAGAAAAACAATAAGATTTCCCAAAACACTTCGGCAAAACCGGCAACCAAACGTACAGAAAAACTTACTTTGTATGACCGGCTTTCACATTTAACTTATCGTCAGGCTTGTGATATTCTTGGCAGCGAAGGTGCTTTGTTGCTTCGGCGATCTTATCCTCTTGGTGAACTGAATGTCAAAGACGATGTGTATCTTGGTGAAGATTTGTTCCGTCTTTTCATTCACGAACCCAATCTCGAACCTTCTACCGTAACAGTTATGCTTGCCGATAAAGCGAAACATAAACTTGCTGTTTGCTGTTCTCATTGTAACCCGACGAAAATACCCAACCGTTATTGCGAACATACCGCCGCAACTCTTTCGTTTTTACTTGAAGAAAAATCACTCATTGGATTAGCGGAACTCCCCGATCTCGAAACACCGCCGGAACTCTTGTCGCCTAAAAAGTTACAACAACGGGCGTTACATGAACGCGAAGAACGCGCCCAAACCGAAAAATTTCAAATCCAATCCGCCGATAAAGAAAAACCATGGACAGATTATATTGTTGTTAGTGAAACTTCCGGTAAAACATATCGGGTTGCTCTTCGCGGCACAGAACACGGTGATTCTTATTGTTCCTGCCCCGATTTCAAAACCAATCGGCTTGGAACTTGTAAACATATTTTACATTTGTTACACTGTTGCAAAAAAAAGTTTGACGAAAAAACGCTTAACAAACCATACGTTAATAAAGAAACAATTGTTTATCTCAAATACGGTGAACATCGGACGTTACACCTCGCTCTGCCCGATAACGTCAATCAAAGTGAACACGAGACCTGTGTTAATGCGAAAAAAATTGCCAAACCGTTTCTTAATAAACCGATTGATGATGTTAAGGGACTTTTGAAAACAATATCGAAACTGGAATCGCTGGATTTCCCCGTAACAATTTATCCTGACGCCGATCAATGGATTCAGGAACGAATATTCAAAAACCGCATGCAATCCTTGGTCGAAGAAATTCGGTCTAATCCGAAAGAACATCCGTTACGAAAAAATTTGCTCAATGTTGAATTATTGCCTTATCAACTTGATGGTATTGCGTTTGCTGTTGGAGCGGGACGTGCAATTTTAGCTGATGATATGGGACTTGGTAAAACGATTCAGGGAATTGGTGTTGCTGAACTTTTGTCGCGGGAAATTGACATTAAAAAAGTGTTGATTGTTTGTCCTGCTTCTGTGAAATCGCAATGGAAATCGGAAATTGCCAAATTCGCCCCGCACCGCAATACCCAACTTGTTCTCGGCGGTTCTCGGGAACGTTTCGACCAATACAGTAACGAAGTATTTTTTACAATTTGTAATTATGAACAAGTGATTCGGGATATGTTACCGATAGAACAAACTCGTTGGGATTTGATTATTCTTGATGAAGGGCAGCGTATCAAAAATTGGGAAGCGAAAACAACCAGAACGATTAAGGCTCTTAGTTCGCCGTATGCTCTTGTTTTAAGCGGAACACCGATGGAAAACCGGATTGATGAACTTTATTCTGTTGTCCAGTTTGTTGATGATCGGCGGCTGCTTCCTGCTTATCGTTTTTTTCATCGGCATCGGATTGTTGAAGATTCGGGACGTGTTGCCGGTTATAAAAATCTCGACGAGTTACGCGAACAACTCAAACCGATTCTGTTACGCCGGACCAAAGAATCGGTTCAAATTGATTTGCCGGAGCGAACCGTAGAAATTGTTCGTATTACTCCGACCGAAGAGCAATTAACTCTTCATGCGGGACACATGCAAACGGTTGCGAGTATTGTTGGTAAGAAGTATTTGACGGAAATGGATTTTTTGAGGTTACAAAAAGCTCTTCTTGCGGCACGGATGAGTGCTGACAGTACTTTTCTTGTTGACAAAAAAGAACCGGCTTATTCAAGTAAACTGTATCGGCTCGAAGAATTACTTGGAGAATTATTGTCCGAATATGACCGTAAAATTGTTTTGTTTTCGGAATGGACAACGATGCTTAATTTGATCGAACCGATTTTTGAACGAAATAAAGTAAAATTTGTTCGTCTTGACGGTTCGATCCCGCAAAAGAAGCGTCAGGTTTTTGTACGGGAGTTTACCGACGATCCGGAGTGCCGTGTTTTTATCACAACCAATGCCGGTTCGGTGGGTTTGAATCTTCAGGCGGCGAACACGGTTGTCAATGTCGATTTACCTTGGAACCCGGCAATTCTGGAACAACGAATCGGACGTGCTCACCGAATGGGTCAACAACGTCATGTTCAGGTTTTTTTGCTTGTTACTGAAAACACTCTTGAAGAACAGATGCTCAAAACGATTTCGGCAAAACATGATTTAGCTCTTGCGTCGCTTGATATTGGGAGTGAAGTAAGTGAAGTGATGTTGACATCTGGAGTTGAGGAGTTGAAACGGCGGCTTGAAATTCTTCTTGGTTCAAAGCCGGCGTCTCCGATTGATCAATCCTTGCTGCAAGCGTCAACGATGATACATCAAGAGGCAACAACAATTATTCAGCCGCAAAGTCAGGAACAAGTTGTTCAAGCCGGCAGCGAAGTAGTTCAATCGTTGTTCCGTTTTGCGGACACATTGCTTGGAACCTTGACGCCGAATTCCGAAACAGCAGCAACATCAAAAATATTAGAAACATTATCAACCGGCAATAATATTATTTCCGAACAAATTTTGCCGAACATTCAGAAAACAGTTGCCAATTCAATCCGTGTTGGTTCCGATTCGGAGGGCAAAACACTATTATCGTTTACATTACCGGAACGTCCTGTTTTGGAAGGATTTTTGCAAAACGCCGTACAATTACTCAATACCTTCATTACTCCAAAACAAGAATAACAAACTTGATAAAATATTATTGGGGCATCTTCTAATAATTGTAATATATCAGTGGAATTTTTGTGTGAGTTTAAAAAAGTATTCGCCCTGAAAGGGTAACATAAGCCAGCCTGCCGCAACGCGGCGGGTTAGAATGGTCCATAAGGTCGCGTAGAGTAGGCGAAGGACGTTTAGGTTTAGCCCTATTCTGTGTCGGGATTTCTCCTTTTTTGTGTCTCATTCTGCTCAAACCTTGCTTCTACGCCTCCTCACCCCTCATCCTACCGGACATGTAGATTTCCCCATCAGGAAAGGCTGGTCACAATCAATTGCCTAACGAGACTGCATCGGATTCACTAAATGTTACGGCTGGCGCATTGGTTAATACGATTCCCACCTTTGAATATTACTACTCAAAAGCGTCGAAAAACTACATGTCAAACAGGCTAATACATGATAACTCCATTCTGGTTATAAGCTAAAACAAACTTCTTGACGATACCCTGAAAGGGCGTTAGTATTATAGCCCACCCCGTTGGGGCGGGCGATTCAGTAAAAAATCCTGACGTCCCTAGCGGGGCTAATATAAAAAATAAAAATTCCACTGATATATTACGAAAAATTAAATTTATAACTGCAAGAAGTATAACTCTTGAAAATAAGGAATATTTCGTGTAAAATACTAAAATTGTAAAAATTTTTTCACCTTTAATTTTTGTTTTAGTTTTTGAGTTATTCTATGAAATACAATCCGGCAATAATTGAACCGAAATGGCAAAACTATTGGGAAATCAACAAAACATTTGAAACACCCAGATTGCCCGGTAATAAAAAAATGTATGTCCTGGACATGTTCCCGTATCCAAGCGCAAACGGTTTACATGTCGGGCATCCCGAAGGATACACGGCAACCGATATCGTTTGCCGTTTTGAACGAATGAACGGGACAACGGTGTTACATCCAATGGGTTGGGACGCTTTCGGTTTACCCGCCGAACAACAAGCCAAAAAAACCGGTGTTCCGCCGCAAATGATTACAGAAACAAATATCGCTAATTTCCGGCGCCAACTCAAAATGCTTGGATTTTCGTACGATTGGAGTCGGGAAATCACAACAACAGATATTCAATATTTTCAATGGACACAATACATTTTCCTGCTTCTCTACAACACCTGGTTTGATTCCGACGAACAACGCGGTAAACCAATTGCCGAATTACCAATCCCTAATGATGTAACAGATGTTGAGGCGTACAAAAATGAACATCGTTTAGCCTATCAGATTGAAGCTCCAGTCAATTGGTGTCCGGCATTGGGAACGGTGTTGGCAAATGAAGAAGTAATTCAAGGACGAAGTGAACGCGGTAATCATCCGGTCATACGAATGCCGCTCCGTCAATGGATGTTACGAATTACCGCGTATGCCGACCGACTCGAAGCCGACCTCGAAGACCTGGATTGGTCTGAAGGTATTAAAGCATTACAACGAAATTGGATCGGACGCAGCACCGGAGCCGAAGTTGATTTCTTTATCGGAACAAAAAAAATAGACGCGGAAACCAAAAATACAAATTTTCGTATCGACGGTCCAAAATCGTGGCGCAAATCTGTTGAAAAAGAATACAATACGTGGAAACAAAACCGGCAACAATCCGGTTTTCCGCGCAAACCGGAATCCAATGTGTTACGGATTTACACGACACGCCCTGATACATTATTTGGAGCAACCTACATGGTGATTGCGCCGGAACATCCTTTTGTTAAACGGCTTACAACAAATGCACAACAAGAACTTGTTGAAAAATACTGTACGAAAGCCGCTTCAAAAAGTGATCTTGACCGGACGGATTTGGCAAAAGAGAAGACAGGTATTTTTACGGGTTCTTACGCATTGAATCCGGTCAACAATGAACCAATTCCGATTTGGATTGCCGATTATGTACTGAGTTCGTATGGAACCGGTGCGATTATGGCGGTTCCGGCTCATGACACACGGGACTTTGAATTTGCAAAACAATTTCAGTTACCAATAATTCAGGTTGTCCGGTCTGTGGACGGTACCGTGCATGTGGGAGTTGATTTCGAAGCGTTTACCGAATCAGGAGCCGCCGTGAACAGCGGTACGTACAACGGTATCATGACAGCAGAATTTAAAGAACGAATAACAGAAGACCTAAATAATACCGGAATTGGACACAAAACAGTAAATTATAAACTCCGCGATTGGCTTTTCAGCCGGCAACACTTTTGGGGTGAACCGTTTCCAATTTTGCACGAAATTGACGCAGACAATAAACGTACAGGAAAAACGGTAGAGTTGGATCCGTCGGAATTACCGCTGGATATACCCAAAGATTTGAAATTTGACGCAAAACATAATTCACCCGAACCGCCATTGGAACAGGCTTCGCCGGATTGGTTGTTCGTCAAGCGAAACGGAAAAAAATATAAACGTGAAACAAATACAATGCCCCAATGGGCCGGTTCTTGTTGGTATTATTTGCGATTTATCGATCCAAAAAATAAAACAACACTTGTTGATCCGCAACTTGAAAAAGCATGGATGCCGGTTGATCTTTATGTCGGCGGCGCGGAGCATGCCGTGTTGCATTTACTGTATGCACGGTTTTGGCATAAAGTGTTGTATGATTACGGAATTGTTTCGCATTCGGAACCGTTTCAAAAACTCGTCAATCAGGGAATGATCCTCGGTGAAACAGAATTTACCGGATTCAAAGACTCCAATGGGAATTGGGTTTCCGCAACACGTGTAAATATTGACCGTGACGGTATTGGTACGTTAAAATCCGACGGTACAAAACTTGATTCCGTAAAACTGGACGCTAAACAAGTTACGAAAAAAGGAGAAAATTTCGTTCTGATCAATACCGAAATTCAAAACGAAATTCAGGTGGACAGCCGGGCCAATAAAATGTCGAAAAGCCGAGGCAATGTCGTTAATCCTGATGAAGTTGTGGAAAATTATGGCACCGATGCGTTACGATTGTATGAAATGTTTATGGGACCGCTGGAATCGGTTAAACCTTGGTCAATGGATGGTGTTCACGGTGTACGCAGCTTTTTGGAACGGGTTTGGAAAATGATTGTTTCTGTTACGTCTGAAAAACCGGAATTGGAACCCTCCGTTCAAAATATCACAACAACAGAAGAACAAAAACGAATATTACATAAAACAATCAAATCCGTAACAGAAGATATTCGTAATATGTCATTCAACACAGCAATTGCCCGAATGATGGAATTTACCAATTTTTTCTTAAAAGAACCAGTTCGCCCAAAATCAGCAATGGAACAATTTACGTTACTGTTATCACCGTTTGCGCCGCATATTGCGGAAGAATTATGGCAAATTTTAGGGCATGGCAACACATTGGCTTATGAATCGTGGCCCGTTTATGATGAGTCGGCAATTCAAGAAACAACATTGGAAATTCCTGTGTCCATTAACGGTAAATTACGTTCGAAAATATTAGTGCCGGCAAACGCCAATGAAAATATGTTGGAACAAACCGCACTTTCCGATACGAAAATTGCCGAACTGCTGAACGGTAAAATAGTCGCCAAAAAAATTATTATTTGCGGTAAAATGATCAACTTTGTTGTAAAATAATAAATAATTACAGTAAAAAATTGTAACTATTCAGAATGGTAATTTACTATTGTGTTAATTTTTTGAACATACTTTTAAGGAGGTATTACAATGTCAAACACCCCAACCCCTAATATTCCCGAATTAACCTTTGAAAAAATCTGGGCAATGTTTAAGGAAA
>JAITIZ010000597.1 GCA_031279215.1 Planctomycetaceae bacterium | reverse complement strand
CGGCAACGTAAGGCACGGAAACAACAAATTGTCAATAAGGTACAACAACAAAAATCCCGCAAACGGTCAATTTTTTTAATACCAATCCTTTTTGGGATTGCATGTATTATTTTGACTTTTTTCACAGTACATAGTATTGCAGATGCATTTTTTCTAACTAAATATGTTCCGGTAAGTCAGACTTCGACAACGACTTCGAGTGTTCAGATTGAACATGACGACAACGGAAACATAACTTCCGCACCTTCTCCGAAAAACGGTACAATTCAGAAGATTACCTACGATGCATGGAATCGTCCTGTTAAGGTTCGGGATGAAAATGGTAATATTATTGTTGAATACGAATACAACGGTTTAGGGCAACGCATTGCTACTATTGCCAATGGAGTACGAACGGAACATCACTATAACGAAAATTGGCAGGAATTGGAATCTCATACCGGTACTGAAGTAACAACGCATGTTTGGGGACAACGGCACCTCGACGATCTGGTTTACCGTGAACAAAACGGTCAACGACTCTATTCTTTGCCTGATCCGAATTGGAATGTTGTGGCAACTGCTAATCCTGCAGGTGTTGTGCAGGAACGTATCAATTATTCGGCTTTTGGAAACCCAACATTTCATGCTCAGGATATGACACCGAAAACAACATCTGATTTTGCGTGGAACCGAACATTTACCGGGCAAACATACGATCAGCAAACCGGTATGATGCATTATCGGCGGCGCGATTATGATCCGGCAATGGGACGTTTCACAAACCGCGACCCCATCGAATACGAAGCCGAAGATGTTAATCTGTATCGGTATGTCGGAAATAAAAGTCCTAATGCTACGGACGCTCAAGGAGAAATGTTTGACTCTATATCTGTTGCGATTAGAAGTTGCATGCAGTTACCAACCTATGCACAGAGACTAACATGTCTAGAAAAATTGTTGGGATCACTTGGCGAAAGTGGATATTGTAATGCAGATAAAATTAAAAAAATAACAGATACGATAAATAAATTGAAAAATACTCCTGTGAGGGATTTAATTCGAGGAACATTTAAAAAAGACAAGGGATACGCTTCAGAACTCGAAAATATGACTTTGGAACAAATTAAAAAATTGGCACAAGGTAAAGGACCATTGGCTGAAAAAGCAAGAAGGATGCAAAAATTTGTGGAAGAATCAAAACGTTTAGCAGAACAGCAAGGAGGAAAACCATAATGAATCATAAGTTTACCTAACTTTTTATAGGAGCTATACGCAAAAGTACTTAAAATTCAATATTGATTTTTTGAAAAACAAATTATATTAAGCTTGACATCTTGTTTATGTACCATAATTTAGATGTCCATCAAAAAATTAAATTTCCATCAAAGGATTTATATCAATGAAAAAAAATGCTTCACTCTTTGAAAAGTATAGGATATGTGCAGGAAGTTACAATTTTGAAGAATCTGAAAAAATTTTAGCGTCATGTCCCCAAGAATATATTACTCCAGAAATATGCCTTAATCGTGCTATTTTATTACTCTTGATTGATAATGAATATTCCTTTGAATACATAGAGCAATTGTATCTAAAAGCCATTGAATTAAATCCTAATTATGCAGATGCTCATTATGAGTTAGGAAAATTTTATGATGTTGTAATGGACGATTCCCAAAAAAGTATAAAATATTTAACTATTGCGAGACAAATTTTGTTGCAACAATTAGGCGCAGTCGAAGAAGGTATTCAAGATTGTATTGATTATAACCCCGATAAGGATTTTCCTTTCCCTTCAAATTTTGATGCGATACAAAAAAGAATTTTTGAAAAGACTGATTTTTGTTGTGACTCAATGTATTCGCATTTGTTAGGTGGTGATGTTGCCATAAGCTATATTAAAAAATATCGTGAATATGGAATTAAGGTACTTGATGGCGGAACTTCAGTACAGGTTTTGCATTATTGTCCTTGGTGCGGATCGAAGTTACCGGAATCCTTACGTGACGAATGGTTCAATACTCTTAGAGATATGGGATACGAAAACCCTTTAGATGACGATGTACCAATATCTTATTGTTCCGACCTGTGGTGGAAAGATAAACAACAATATGATAAGTAAAAATAACTGATTTTTGTTGATTAACCAAATACAAATGAAAGTTAAACAGAAAGTATCAAAAAAGATACAATTGTTTGTTTTTTTGTAAAAAACGAGTTAGGAATATTAATAATCCTAATATACGAATAGGAGATTAATAAATGCAACTTCGTATTACAAAGTACGATCCGAAATACCGTGACGTAAATGGTTTTTTTACTAAAAAAGAAGAATGGATTGCGATCAGTGATATCGGGGATGTCTATGACGGTAAAATCTTTACCGCTTCAGATTACTTTCAGGTGGAAGATGCATACTGTGAAACAATCCGTCTATTACTATTACATCTAAAAATGAAATCAATGAATATTCTACAATGTTCGGCAAGAAGAATGATTCCAGACTTTTTTACTGCAACAAAATATTATCATATTACCGACGAGTTTAACAACAGTTTAATTTCAGGAAAAAAATGTACATGGGAAGACATGAATATACTAATCAGAGCATGTTTAAGAGAAGAATTCGGTTGTTCTTTTAGAAGTTCAAAGGGGACATATCTACATTTTGGCTACGATTATTATATGTATTTTGGTTCTCAAATTGATTTAGATTTAAATAAAATTGCATTTCCAGAAAAAATTTTTATTGAAGAAAATTTTCCTTCGCCATATATGGACATAAAAAGATCGAATAAAGCATGGTTATAGTATTAAGATGTCAGATGTTCCTCTTTCCGAATCCGATTTAAAACTTCAAAGTCTGGCGGAATCGCTTGGGTTGGAATTTTTGCACGGTATTGGAGAACGTCCTCCGTCGGTGGCATTTATTCGGAAAATTCCGATACGTTTTGCACGTCAACATTGTCTTCTTGGTCTTGCTGATGAAACAGAAACTTTGCCGGTTCTCATTGGTAAAGCCGAATCGTATCCGCTTCTTGATGTTGTTTCAA
>JAITIZ010000571.1 GCA_031279215.1 Planctomycetaceae bacterium | reverse complement strand
TTTTGTAATATATCAGTGGAATCATTGTAGATCACAACCATAGCAGCCCTGAAAGGGCGTTAGGATTATAGCCCGCCCCTGCGGGGCGGGTAACAAATCACCCCTAATTAATAAGCCCTGAAAGGGTGATAGGAAATTTTACACGGTTCGTTATTTAATCATCTTCCCGTTGCCCTTTCAGGGCGTTGGGATGGGAGGGGGAACTTAAACCCACCCCGTTGGGGCGGGCTATAATCCTAACGCCCTTTCAGGGCTGCTATGGTTGTTCTCTACAATTATTCCACTGATAGATTACTTAGAAATATATTTTTTTATAAAACATGTTGCAGTGTTTTAAAAAATTCGTTATGATTATAGACATAAGTCCTTAAAATTTGTCAATGTTGACAAAAAATGGGGAAGATGAATAACATATCACCGTAAAGATTTATTGAATCTTTCGGATAGAGCGTTGCCGATTGGGCGACAATCGAAATTTCTGAGAATGTATTATTGACATTGCGTTAGTTTTTAAGCAAGCCGGACATTTGGGGTTAACTTTTATTCGAACCTATGATTTTTCCTGAAATTTTTCATTTCTTGTCGTTTTTTTTCCTGACGAGGTTTCAAAAACTTTCTGTCGGTAAAACGGTATTGAAGACACAGACGAATGGTGATTTATTGCTTGCTTTTTTGATTTTCAAGACATTATTCTGTTCCGTTTTATTTTGTTTCCGATTTTTTGGGTTTCTCTGCCGCTGGTTATTTTATTGGGCAGGGGCTCGTTGGGATTTTTTCAAATGTGTTAAAATTCCATATTTACGATGGTGTCGGTATTTTTGTCTTGATCTATTGGGACGTATTGCCAGTAAGAATTTGTATGCGGATTTTTCCGGTTTGTACGATGTTTCCGGTTTTTTTGATTACTTTTTCGCCAGATTGGTTTGTTTTTTTCGGGGTTCAAATCTGATCGTTCAAAGGCAATCACTATGGAAACAATACAATGGATCACGGCAGCGGTTACATCGGTTTTTTCGGTAATTACGACTTATTTTTGTATTCGGTTTATTGATGTACGCCGCCATGCAGATGCGGTAATAAAAGCGAAAGAGATTTTGCGCCGTGCAGAGCTTGAAGCTGAAAGCACAATTCGTGAAGCGGGGCTGCGGGTTAAGGAAAAGTCGATTCAACTGAAAGAAGAAACTGAAAACGAATTTCGAAAAATCCGGCAGGAACTTCATGATCGTGAACGTATTCTCGATAAACGCCAGGATATTCTTGATAAACAGGCGGAAGACCAACGTAAACTGGAAAAACTCGTTGAAAATACACAACGTAAATTGACGGAACGGATGGAGGACACCAACCGCCGTAATGACGAACTGTTAAAATTAATTGAGAAAGAACGGTTAACACTCTATGAATTTTCTGGTTTAAGCCGGGAAGAAGCCACAGAAAAATTGCTCCGGCAGCTTGAAAAAGATCTCCACGAAGAAACCGGAACTTTGATTCTCCGCCACGAAAAACAACTAAAAGAACGTTGCGAAACATTAACCCGAAACATTTTGTTGGGGGCGATGCAACGTTATGCCGCTCCGCATACCGCCGAATCAACAACTTGTACGGTGGATATTCCGAATGATGACATGAAGGGGCGGATTATTGGTCGTGAGGGACGTAATATTCGGGCGTTTGAGAAAGCTACCGGAGTGGATATGATTATTGACGACACACCAGGAGTGGTGATTGTCAGCGGTTTTGATCCGATTAGGCGTGAGGTTGCACGTTTGGCGTTGAACCGGCTGATTATTGACGGGCGGATTCATCCTTCCCGAATCGAGGAAATTGTCAGCGAAACAAACCGTGAAGTTCAAGTATTTGTTCAAAAAGCCGGACTGGAAGCGGCTCAGGAAGTTGACATTTTCGGTTTGAACGAGCGGACGATCAATCTTCTTGGCAGGCTGCATTTTCGTACAAGTTATAGTCAAAATGTTCTTCGTCATGCAATTGAAGTGGCATTCCTTTCCGGTTTGATTGCTGTTGAACTGGGGCTTAATGAAAAATTGGCACGGCGTTGTGGGTTGTTGCACGATATTGGCAAGGCGGTGGATCACGAAACGGAAGGCGGTCATCCCAAAATTGGGGCGGATTTATTGAAACGTTATGGCGAACCGTTGGAGGTAGTTCAGGCGGCGTTGGGACATCATGAGGATGCGAAAATTGATTATCCTTATACAATTGTTGTTGCGGTTGCGGATGCTTGCAGTGCTTCACGTCCTGGGGCGCGGCGGGAATCGTTGGAAAATTACATTCGCCGTATGGAGGAATTGGAGGCAATTGCTAATGAATTTCCGGGAGTAGAACAGGCTTATGCGGTTCAGGCAGGGCGTGAAATGCGGGTACTCCTCAATGCCCATCAAGTAACCGATGAAGGTGCCGCCCAAATTTGCCGCGATATTGCTCGTTCTTTAACAGAACGAGTCCAATTCCCCGGCGAAATTAAAGTTACTGTTATCCGCGAAACACGATTCGTTGAAATTGCCAAATAGAAATTGCCAAATAGAAATAGCCGCAAAATTTCAGCCTGCAATAAAAAATGTAATCTATTAGTGAAATTTTTGTTTTTCGCTCTTACCCCCGCTAGGGGGGTGAAAGGCATGACCGGCGGTCAAGCGAAGCGCAGCCTACAGTACTAAGAAAACATTAAGAGATTTAAGGAAATTTCACGAAAATAGTACCAAAAACATTATTCCACTGATAGATTACTATTTTCTTAATAAATAAATTTTGTGTTCTGTTACAACTAATCCGGGATGGTTATGTAACATGCTTGCAGTTAAGCGAAACCGAACAATCCGAAGATCGTCACACAAATAGGCGGAAATCTTACTTAATTTTGTCTTGCCGTTGAATTTTCTTTTTAATATTTCAATGATAATATCGCCTAATGTTTGTGGGGCAGATATATTGTTTTTGAAACCATACGCAAGGTGTGTGTTCCCAAAAGTAATGACTGATTCTGATTGAGATAGCAGAGAAAATAGAAGATCAGATGTCCATAGTATTCCATGAGCAAGTTTGGGGAATTTATTTTCATATTCCGAGAGTAATTGGTCCGTTCTTGCATACAGTAATCCTTGAGAAATACAATAATTCCAATAATCCCTTGCCAAAAGGAGAATGGAATTTTGTTTCGTTTGATTCCAATCCAATAAATTAAGATGAACAATTAGTCCGTGTTTATACCTTACAAGTAATTTCGATTTAACGTAGGTGGAGTTATATTGTTGGGAATTGAGACCGATTTTTCGTGCATAATGTTTTAAGGACAGATTAGTTACAATATCTCCTTTCTCAATAACCCAATTTTCCAGAATTTCCACATTTTTCCTTTTGTGTCTTTCATTCGTAACACTAACACAGGGACTTCGCATAAAAGCAACACCGAGCATATCGCGTGCTTTCAAACATGCGTGAAGAGCATGTACAGAAGGAATCCCTTCCGCTTCACATTGAGATTGATATTTACTAAAAAGTGTGTACAACAAAATATAGGGAGTTTCAGCCTTTTTGATTAATTGTTTCAGATTCTTTTCAATTACGATAAGGAGCGGATTATCTACGGGAATATGTTTTCGATGCGCATAAACACCGCCGCGGTCCCAGAGAAAAATATGTTTTTCTTTGAGGCTTAGAAGTTTTACGGCGGTATCGACTTGCTTTTCAGTAAAATGATCATTTCCTGTACGATAACATATAAGATTCAGAATTTCCTTTACGTGAAGAGGATGTGCTGATCGTTTTAGCACATTATTGACCATTTTTTGCATGGAACGCTCCGAAGAACGATAAAGTTCATCATCACCGAAAAGTTGAGAATACAAAGAATCCGAAAAACATTTCCAATCTAAAAAATGTTCGGAAATTCGTTGCGGCATGTCAACACACCCTGAACAGCATGTCTTCAAAAGTGTGATAAGTAAATTATTGCGTGTTACCAAATCCCGCTTCACTTCATCGCCCAAACCCGATACCTTGACCGTCAAAAGTTCACACTTCCCGCAAGGATAAGACCGCGTTGAATAGTATCCGTTTCCATGAGGTACAATTTTATCTGTTACTCGGTCAAGTAGAAATTTGACAAATGATTGAGTACAATCCTGTTCCGACCAACCGTTATCTGTTGCAAATTGTGTTTTAATTTGGTGGATGGTCGTAAATCCTTTTAGTGCTATTATTGAGTCTTCCAACATTTGACCAACCTCAACAAAAATACCTTGCGCATAAACAAAATCAAAAGGATTTTTATATTTGAGTTCAATCTGACGAATACGTTCACGAGTTACACCGTACATTTGTGCAATTTGTTCCAAAGTTTTTCCTTGAACTCGTTGCGCTATTATATCAATAGCCCGATCAGAAGAAATATAACGTCTCAATAAATCAATAAGCAATGTTTTCGGAGTGGATTTATCAAGCGGCGATAACAGTGACGAAAAAACAGAATGATCAATCTTGGTTTGAGTCAAACCGGTTGATCGTGTTGAATCGTTTGTTATGGAAAAGAGAATCTTTTGAATATTTTTCTGAACTTCGATAATTTTTATTTTTGAACAATGTTTTAAAAATAGAAAGTGTGAATATGTTATTAACAAAAGTTCCCCTAATGATTGAATACCAATTTGTTTCGTTATTTGTAATATACGTCCCTGAACAATTGCATCCAAACCAAGACCCGGTAAAAATGTTTTATGAAACATCTCCGCAGAAAAATTTCGGTTGGGCTTGCCCCCGAAAAAAGGTAATACAGATAAGGACTCTTTGTTGATTTCCTGCTTCCAACCTTGTTCTCTTTCATCATTGGCGGAAAAATCAAAACATTTATAGAAATCTAAACAGGATCTAAGTAATTTATACCGGAATGATTGAATTACCTGAACTGCTTCCAAATTGCCTTGGGTTAATTTCATGATGTCTTCAAATGAACCCGAAAGGAAGTCTTTTGCGGTTTCAAAATTATTAAGATAGGATACAAGATTATCGTTTCGTGTTTTACTTTTTTGATGATAGAATAATATATTGAAGTAAGATGGAATAACACGCAAAAATTCGGTTGGTGCGTATCGGCATTGCCATTCCAATTGGAGTTGCTGCAGATCGGGATACGTTTCAGGAATTGAAAAAAGGATAAAATCCTGTAACGAATTAATCGCATTTTGCTGAAGTAACTCGGCTGCAATACGAGAAATACCCAACGATGTTAGCGGAGTCGATGCCAGAAAATCATTCAAAGGATTTCCCGTTTTTTTAATAATTTGAGAAAATTCTTGTTGTATCCGGTAAAGTTCTTCATAAGTATCTTTTATAGGGAAATTAACAAATTTAAGAATATTCAGATTTGCTTTTATTAGTTCGCTTATTCTTGAGATACCAAGATGCCCCAATGCTTCTTTGGCTTCCAGAGTTAAATCCAATAAAAACACCGAATATTCATTATCGTATGAAAAATTGGAAAGCGAATCAATTGAATCAATTGAATCCATTTTTGCACGAATAATTTTTGTACGAACTTCCGTCTGTTTAGACAAAAGGGCTTGCAATGTTCCGAACCCGATGTTGAGAATATCGTCAATTTGATAAAAATCAAAACAAGCCAATTCCCGCCAATTTGAAATATGAAACTTTATTAAAACCCTTTTTTCACGGGGATTCAATGGAAGTGCTAATACTGAATATTCTTCCGGCGAAATGACCGGCAGTTTAATCGGTAACTTTTGAGCAATTCGTATTTTACTTTGTGCGAGAAGGGAACGGGTTTTTTCTCCAAACCCTTTTGGCAAAGCCGTTTCTGATAAGTCAAGGTTTAAGAACTCGCCAATAGTCATAACATTCAACAAGACGAGTGCATGAAGTTCTTTATTGGAGAGTTTGGCATAATGTATTGGAGATTGAAGAGTCAGAGAAACATATTTATTTTGCTTATCGGGCAGTCCTTCGCTGCGAATTTGTTTTTGCAACAATTGAAGTCTTGTAACAGTTGTTTCACCGTACCCGCGAATAGCAAACAATTCTGAGAAGTCGTACTTACAAAATACATCAGCAGATGTAATATTTAACGTTTCCAGTGCATGCCTTTCCCGTGTTGGTAAATTACTGATGATAAAAGAAAATTCACTTTCATTCTCTTCCAAATCAGGGTGATTTTCCAAATGGCTATTGAAATATGATTCTTCCATTCTTGTAAACAGTTATAACAAAGAGCGAACGTTTTTAGAACAATCTTATGGGTTTGTGTGTAAATAAAGTGTCCATTTATTGTTTTATTTTTTATGTTTTTTAGTGCAGTTCCATTCTTTGTGGAATTTACGTGGTTTAATATATAATTGTTTTTCGATGGACACCGGTTGTTTTGTGAACGGCGGTAATTCCGTCACGACCAAGCGGCCATTGCTTCCAACGCCGACAACCCCGCCGAAAAACAAAAATCGCCCAAACATTGATACAAGTATAACAAAAAAATCAAAAAGCGTCGATACATATCAAGATAAAAAATTGTGTAATATATCAATGGAATCATTTTTTCCTAATGTTCCTATGCTGATTGTTAAAATGGTTAAAATTTTTCGGGTGATTTTGGCATTTTGCGGGTGTAATCTATCAGTGGAATTTGCAAAAACGTAATCTATCAGTGTAATTTTTATTTTTTGATCTTAACCCCGCTAGGGGTGTGAAATGCATAACCGGCGGTGAAGCGAAGCGCAACCGCCGGAGCAGGAACTCTCCCCTTTTCCAAAGCCCTGCAAGAGTGAGATAATAGTTGAAAGTGGATAGTTGAAAGTGGAGAGTTGAAAGTGGAGAGTGGAGAGTGGAGAGTGGAGAGTACCGCAAGCGGATTTTAAGCGGGAATACTTGTAAATCGCTTGCGACACTATCCGCTATCCACTCTCAACTATCCACTCTCAATAATCTTGCCCCATGCGGGGCTTTGTTCTGTTGGGCATTTTGACCGTAGGTTGCGCTGCGCTACACCTACGGTTATGCACATCTCGTCCCTGCGGGATTAAGAAAATATAAGAGATTAAGGAAATACCACGAAAATAGAACCAAAAAAATTATTCCATTGATATATTACTTGCGGGTTAATTTTTTATGGGCATCTCTAATCATTCCATTTTTATTTTCACCAAAGTAGTTAACG
>JAITIZ010000551.1 GCA_031279215.1 Planctomycetaceae bacterium | reverse complement strand
CGAGGTAAGCAACCTTTCGGCGAAACCTTGCCCACTCCTTACAGAAATCGTAACATAATAAAACTTCAATTAAGTAACTACAAGAAATATAGATATTATTTGTAATCTATCAGTGGAATGTTTATTTTTTATATTAGCCCCGCTAGGGGCGTTAGGATTATAGCCCGCCCCAACGGGGTGGGTTTAAGTTCCCCCTCCCATCCCAACGCCCTTTCAGGGCTGCTATGGTTGTGATCTACAATTATTCCACTGATATATTACAATTATTTTAATTTTAATTATTAGTATTATTGTATATTTTTTCAACAGGTCTGTTCCGCCACCATGTTGCCAGGCTGGAACCGGTAATATTCATAAGCGGTCCGAAAATTGCAGGAGCAAGACCAACTGTTGCCACTTTACCCATTTGAAGTGCAAGACCCGACGCAAGACCGCCATTCTGCATGCCAACCTCTATCGCAATTGTTCGGCAGGAACGTTCATCAAGACCAACGAAACGAGCTAACCAATATCCAAAGAAAAAACCAAGTAAATTATGAAGCAAACAAGCAAAAATTAATAAAAAACCAATTTTCAAAAGATAATCCCGACCAGCAGCGTTAATAATTACAATCGTCAGAAGCAACCCAATCATCGAAACCAATGAAAGAATCCGATCAAACCAGTCGGGATAGTAAATGATAAAAGTACGCAACAAAAATGCCCCAAGAACCGGTAATAAAAGAAAAATACCGCATTGCGACAAAGTATGATTGAAAATATCTTTGTACAAATAATGACCGCATACTGTAAACAAAATATTGAATACTGTTATCAGAAGTACGAATACCGTTAAATGGAGTAAAACCGAATATAAATGAATTGTTGACGTTACGATTGTTCGAAACATTAAGCCGGCAATAATAGGCAAGATAACAAGGTGAGTGATTTCGACCATCATTTTAACGTACAAAACTTCGACAAGTTGACCCGCGAAAAATTTGACCAGAAAGGGAGTTAATATGGGGGCGACGAGGGTGGAGACCGCAGTTAGAGAAACCGCGAGAGCCATATTGGATTTCGCAATGAAATTCATGACATTTGAAGCGATCCCGCAAGGAACAGAACCGACAAGAATAATTCCGGCAGCGATTTCCGGTTCAAAACCGAATCCTGTTGCAATTAAAAAACCAATGGTCGGCATAATGGAAAACTGACAAATCATACCGACAAAAACACCATAAGGATTTTGTAAAATACCTTGAAAATCACGCAATGAAAGTTGTGTTCCCATTCCGAACATAATTACCTGCAAAATCGGAATAATAAAAGCAGTGGTTTTTATGGAACCAATATGCAGATAAAAATCAGGGAAATACATTGAAGTTGTTACGCAGCCGAAAACAATAATTGTGTACGAAAAACTTTTGGTCATCGTGTGAAAGCGAACCAAACCGGCAAGACAAAACCAAAATCCGGCAAAACAAAGACCACCGAATGAGTAAAAACCAAACCATGTCAGTAAAAGAAACATAATGAGAAAAATTGTTTCCAGAATGATCAATAACTTGGCAAAATTGTTTTTTGTACGATTGGGTGGATTATTTTTTATGTTATTTTCTATATTGGCGGTCATTTTTTTCTACTTGTTGCTTTTGATATATTTGAAAACAGTTTTACCGGAGATTGGTTTTCCGGCGAGAACATCTTTTTCTGTAAGTAACACCGTTAAAATTTCAGTATCAGTAATGCGGTTTCAGTCATAAGAGATAAAAACACATCTGTCGGATGTTGAAAACCGTTAAGATACGAAATTTCGCAGCGTTTGTCAATAACGAGTTTACCTTTCCATATTTTACCGTCATCATCGGAATATTCGTTTATCTGAAAATAAAACATAAACGTTACACTCCAAAAAACAGTACACAGTAACCGTTCCTAATACCGTAAACAGTTACCGTGTAAACACATACAATTCATTTCTCAAAAAACGTTTTATTCGGACATTGTTTTATTCAGATTGTTTCGGGAACAACATAAGGTTTCCGGTAATCTCTTGTCAACAAAGCGTCGGCGGCAGGGTTGTCGATGAATTTTTCTTTAACCGGACTGAAGGTTAATTTTTGTTAATGATTTAAATTGTTTTACAATTTTCGTTTTTAGTGAAATATTCCATAACAACAACGTATATTTAGTATAACATTACCCGTGTCATACTACCATAGTATCTACACATTTTTTTATTTTCTGGAAATTTTGTGATAACAGTCTATTTTAATTTTTGTAATTAACCATTTTTTTGCCTCCCCAATTTCCCTAAATTAACAACCATTTTGTGAATACTAGGAAATCATCTAAAAAAACTTTCGTATGTTTCGTGTAATTTCGTGTGTTTCGTGTTAAAAAAATTAAAACAAAAATGTCAAAATAGACAGTTACGAAAAAATTCCGCTGATAATTACTTATTTTCAAAAAATTTTTTAAAATACTCTGCGAAAATCTGCGTAATCTGCGGACGATTTAAATAGATAATTACCAATTATTTTTATAGACGGTTTCCTGTTTCGTTAAGTCTTCTTTTGTAACTCTTTTTCGATAACACGCATGACTTCCCATTTTTTACTGAGAAAGCGTAATGTAAAAAAAATGAAATAGAAGACAACATTAATAGTCAAAACAATCCAGCACCATATTAACCCCAGACCCAAATAATGAATCCCGACCCAACAAGCCAACGGCAACAGCGGAGCAACAATCAGTACCACCCGCATCACAAAAATGGTGTCGCCGGCTCCGCGTAGTGTGGAACCGGCAATGAAAGCGCAACTGTCAAAGAAGATATACAACGCAATAAAACGAAGCAAAATAACCGTTAAACGATGAATCAACTCAAATTCTTCCGGCGATGAAAATACGGCAAACGCGGATAACAGAAAATCCGGTATCGCCAGAAATAGAACAGCAAAAAATCCCGTGTAAGCACAACCAATCACAAACGACGTATTCGTTACACGTCTTGCCAAATCCGGCCGGTTATTGCCCAACTGATTGCCGACCATCGACGTAACAACAATCCCGATTCCGACCAATGGAATAAATGTTAGAGAATTTAACGTGAAGGCGATGGTTGTTGCGTTCCTGGCCAAGGATCCCAGTCCGCCGATAATCATCAAGAACAGCGTAAAAGTTACTGTGTCGATAAAAGTGTACGAACCGCTGGGCGTTCCGTAATACAAAATCCGTCTCAATAACGGAAAATCCGCCTTCATCCCAGATACAACATGATACCGTTGTTCACTCCAATCGGTCAGAAACATTAACACAACATAAATGATTAGACGAACCCATTGCGAAATCATTGTTGCTATGGCCGCGCCGACAAGTCCCCACGCCGGAAATCCGCACTTGCCGAAAATCATACAGTAATCAAGGAAAATATTCAGTACAACGCAAAATAAATTGTTGTACATTTCAATCTGCATTTTACCGCGTCCGCGAAAAAATGCGGCAGCGGCTTCTCCGCTGATTGTTGCGGCACTTCCCCAAAGAAGATAATCGAAATAAATTTTCTCCAATCTCACCAGATGTTCATCATGCCCGAATATCACAAAAAAATGAATTAAATACGGTTCCAGAAGAAACAAAATCGGTACAACCGCAAAACCAAACCATATTCCCTGCCAAACCACCGAACCAATCCGGCGATCATTACCACTCCCATAATATTGGGCGACAAATGTTGTTACGAAAGTTGCGATAGCAACCGGCATTGCCACCGCCGACCAAAACAACATCATCCCTTGCATGGATGCGGTCATAGAATCCGGATCGTTCCACATCAGGAACATCCGATCCGTAAAATTCATCAGAGAAATCGAACCGCTCGAAATAATCAGCGGAATGGCCTGCCGTAACACGTCAAACCCGCCGCAAGGACGTGTCCACCATGTCTCAGGCTTTTCATGTGATTGTACCATACTGATCTTTGGTCTTGGAATTAAAAAATGAGCAATCTATCCGTGGAATTGTTGTGTGAAACACCGAAAAAGCAATAATTCAAAGGTAGGCAATATTTTGTCGAAGGGCTTTTACCTACGGCTTTCACCTACATTAGGTTTATCTTTTAACGAAAATTCCACGAATATATTACGGTTTTATAAGAATAGAATTTTTGAATCTTTTATTTAAAAATCCGGTCAATTCAGTTGATCCTATCAAAAAGCGAAAACCGAATTATCAAGAGTGATGGGTACAACATTGAAGAGTATTCAGAGAAAAAATGGTTTTAGTTTTTTGGTATATTCATTTAAGAATGCATCCTCTAAACAAAACTTTTTGCCAACGTAACAGCGGCACTGGCGTTATCACTATAACCGTCGGCTCCGATTTGTCGGGCAAATTCATCTGTTACCGGCGCACCGCCCACTAACACTTTAGATGTGGTACGAAGTCCATCGTTTTCCAATTTTTCAATAACTTTTTTCATTTGCGGCATTGTTGTGGTCAACAGTGCGGACATGGCGACAATTGTTCCTTCCCGTTCTTTTGCTGCTGCTACGAATTTTTCCGGTGAAACATCAACTCCGAGATCAATTACTTCAAAACCGCCTCCTTCTAACATAGAAGCCACAAGATTCTTACCTATATCATGAAAATCACCTTGAACCGTACCAATTACAATCCGTCCGATTTTTTCCACGCCGGAATTTTTCAATAATGGATTTAGGATTTTCATTGATTCTTGCATTGCACGTGCGGAAATCAAAAGTTCCGGTACAAAATACTCATTGGCTTCGAAAAGACGTCCAACCTCTTCCATTGCCGGAATGAGGTGTTCATCCATAATAATTTGCGGCAACACTCCGGTTTCAATCAGTTGATTAACCTCGTTCAACGCCGCTCCCGTATCGCCGTCAATAACATTTTGCGAAAGTAACGAAAATACTTGTTCCGACATAGTTTTGATTAAATAGTGAACAGTTTATATACAAGCAGAGACGCAATATATTGCGTCTCTGCAAACCCGATATAGTAGTTGAGGGCGGATCGTGTTGCAGGCAGATTTTAAGCAGGAATACTTGTAAATCGCATACGACACTCTCAACTACTATCTGCCCTTGCAGGGCTTTGGTGGTGGGGACATTTAACCGCAGTGCGCTTCGTTACACTTACGATTAGGCACATCTCGTCCTTGCGGGACTAATAAAAAAAATGAAGCATTACGAAAATGACAATGAAATTTTACCATAGGTTTAGTAACTCGAAAAATTAAATTGATCAATGCGAAAAGTATAATAACAACTATTTCCGAAAAATGCAAGTCCATTTTATCAATTTTTTTCTAAACATTTATCTAGCCTGCCCCACCGGAACCGGGTAAGTCTCCCCAAACGGCAATAATTCCGCATGCGGCACTATTCACTATAGGTAACTTCTAAAAAACGAATATTAGGAGGAACGCAGGCGTCTCGCCTGCACTGTTTAGGAGGAACGCAGGCGTCTCGCCTGCACTGTTTAGAGGAACGCAGGCGTCTCGCCTGCTCTGTTTTTTTACAAAACAACGCCGAAACATCCGGTCGAGACGACCGCGTTCCTACTAACAATAAATTTTTACATTAGGTTTTTAGGAGGAACGCAGGCGTCTCGCCTGCACTGTTTTTTTTACAAAAAAAACGCCTAAAAATGCGGTCGAGACGACCGCGATCCTTCTAACAATAAATTTTTACATTAGGTTTTTAGAAATTCCCTTACAAAATTTTCACCGAAATATTACAAAAAGACCCGTTTATTACAGGTACAGTATAATATTCACAGTTCAGGTAAAATAGATAATTTATATCGATTTTTTTGTTTTTATCGATTTTTACTATTCTGATGAAACTTTTTAGCCGATAGTTTTATTACCGAAATTCGTTCCGAACCGAAAATTTTTCATATATTTTAAAAAAGGAAAACAATTATGTTTTCAAAATTAGTACGATCATTTTTAAGTTTTGGATTTGTATCTCTATCTCTTTTGGCAGTCATTGTTTACAGCAATCAAAACGCCAAACAAATATTCGGGCAAACAATTGAACCCAAAATAGAACAAAAAATTCTTGAATCTTCTGAGACCATAAGACTTTACGAACAAATTACCAATATCGACCGTGTTCCGGTCATCACCTGTATTGACCTTGAAAAAAATGGTCGTCTTTTGGCAATTGGCGGAGATGATTGTATTGTTCGGCTTTGGGATGTGCAGACCAAAGGTTTTACCCGCGAATTGCAGGAACATCTCGATTGGGTTCGCGGGCTCGCATTCAGTCCCGACCAAACCCGTTTGGCAACCGTCGGACAAGATGGACAAATCAAATTGTGGGATGTTCAAAACGGTGCTTTGGTTCGCTCGTTAAAAGGCGCAGTACGCGGAACGCAAAAAGTTTTGTTTCATCCCAACGGTTCACAATTCGCCGTTTGCGGATTCGAAAAAAATGTTCGGGTCTATGATGCGGCAACCGGTGATTTATTAAAAACCTTGGAAACTCACGGAACAAGCAACAAAGCAATCGCCTTTTCTCCCGATGGTTCACTTTTGGCAGTCGGCGGACGAACCGGTGCGATTCGGGTTTGGAAAACATCCGACTATCAGCACCTAACCGATTTGAAAGGCGATGGGCGGCGTGTTCATACGGTTGCCTTTTCTCCCGATGGCGCCCAATTAGCTTCCGGCGGCGACGGTCCCTTCATCATGATCTGGAAACCGACCGACGGAACTTTATTGCAAAGTCTTCAGGAACGTCCCGGTAAAACATTTTCTCTTGTATTTTGCGGTAAAACATTGCTCGCCTCCGGCGAAAGCGATAACGCTATACGTATTTGGGATATTACGCAAAACCGGAATATCCTGACCCTTCTTGGACACACCGGAACCATTTCGACGATGATTTACGAGGCAACAACAAATCGGTTGATTTCAGGCAGTTTTGATACCTCATTACGGTTTTGGACTTTGCCGGATGATTCTGTTCCGGTTCAACAGATTACCGCAATTCCGGTTTTGACGGATCCTGAAAAAACGATTTTGGCAGAACCGGTTCAGACGTTAGCAACTCCAGTAACATCACCGTTTGCCGAACCAATCAAATTGGCAACTCCGGCAACACCTGAAATTCCAATCGCCTTTTAATAAATCACGCAAGATATTAGCCAAAATATTAGCCAAAGATTATTTTATTCGATTTTATCGACTTTAATCAACTGAAATTGATTTGAGTCGATTGAAGTTGATTTTAGAACATCTCCCCTTTTAGTACGAAAACATGGAGGTTTTCAGTGGGTTTTTTCAAACAAATTTTCGGTAACGCAACGTCGGTTAAGGAAACAAACAAACGTCGTCGTTCACTTCGGCAACGGATTTGCCGTATCGAAGAGATGGAGCGGCGCGAACTCCTTTCTGTAACACCCTATAGTGCGCCTGATCCGATCAATGTCGGAATTGTTTATCACGAAGACTATTATGAAGGACTCAATAGCGACGAAGGCGATGCGTACGGTGATACTTTTATTATTTCTTGGAACGGCGGCGCGGAAGGAACAACACTTGACAAAGTTATTATCGATCTGAACAAAAATCAGGAGTATTCTAATTCCTCCAGTATTCATTTTAATATTGACGGACACATTCCAAACCGCGATGGAACTTATTACAATTTCGATGCAAATATTGACGACAATGACGATAACGAAATTATTGTTAAATCGGCGGTAGTTTCTAAAGACGGTAAAACATTGACGCTTGAATTTGGCGGGTTTACTGCCGATAAGAATTTTTATTTCAAAATTGACGTGGACGAAATCAGAGGTGAAGTCCAACCAACGGTTGATCGGTTGGTTTCTGGAAGTGAAATGGAAGGTTCTCGTTTTACCGGAATTTTTTCCGCTAAAGATTACGAAGATAATGAATTTGACTTCAAACTGTTTAATTATTACGATATTGCGGACACGAATCTTGAATTGCCGCCGGATGCTTTTTATGATACAACCGACGATCACGACAATACTGCCGGAGCCGTTGGAACATTGGAGGTTCAAAAACCGTTATCCGGTTCGATTTCCGGTTACGTTTATGAAGATGTTAATAATAACGGGGTTAAAGATTCGCTTGAGAACGGTTCGCTTGAGAACGGTATTGCGGAAGTTTGGTTGGAGTTATTTATTTTGAACTCCGGCAACCAGTACATCACTACCGGACAAAAAGTTAAAACGGATTCAACCGGTTTTTATTGTTTTGAAAATGTTGAAGGCGGACAAACCTACAAGGTTATTGAAACGCAGCCGGAACAATATGCGGATGGAATGGATACGCCGGGAATGATTGGCAGTGATCAGGTTGGCGAAGCGGTTCCGCCGGATGGACTTACAGATATTCATATCGGTGCGAATGAACACGGCATCCATTACAATTTTGGCGAACTAAAACGCTCAACACTTCAAGGGTTCGTTTATCACGACCGGAACGGTAACGGAATTCGGGACAGTGTTGAATCCGGCGTTGAATCCGGCGGAGAGGAAGGTATTGCCGGTGTTAAAATTCAACTTCAGGTTCTCAACTCGTCGGGAATGTACGCAGATGTTTCCAACGCAACAACGGTAACAGATTCAGACGGACACTATTGGTTCGAAAATCTTGATCCGTTCAAAACTTACCGGATTGTTGAAACACAACCGGATGGTTGGACGGACGGCAACGACAGCGTCGGAACGATTAACGATATTCCGGTCGGGAATGTTTCCCAAGACAATAACGATAAAATCAGCGATATTTATTTGCGTTTCGATGAACACGGTACGGAATACAATTTCGGCGAATACAAATTGGGTTCAATTTCCGGTAACGTTTATGAAGACAATAACAACGACGGAAAACGTGATTCGAATGAACCGGGAATTGATGGAGTTACGATTTATCTTTGTATTATTGACGAGGATGGTGTTCAGAAAAATATTGCTCAAACGGTAACACATGACGGCGGAAAATATTCCTTTGACGGATTGCTTGAACCGGGTAAAACGTATTGTCTTACCGAAGAGAATCCCGATGGTTATTGTGACGGAACCAATGCGATTGGAACAGTGAACGGTGTTATTGTTGGCGAGTTTAAGCCGGACAATCTTGACGCAATGACCAATATTACGGTTGGTTCGGGTCAACAAGGAATTGAGTACAATTTTGCGGAGAACCGCCGCGGCAGTCTTAGCGGTTACGTTTATGAAGATGCGAATGAAAACGGACAACAAGATTCCGGTGAACCGGGAATTGCCAATGCCGTACTAACGTTGTGGGTTTGGGACGCAACCGAAAATCAATATATTCAAACAACGAAAACCGCAACAACCGACGCAGACGGTTATTATGAATTTACCGGATTATGTCCGTTCAAAAATTATCGGATTACCGAAACGCAACCGGTCAATTATGATGACGGTCAAGAAACAGTTGGTTCATTGGGCGGTGATAAAACAGGCAACGATGTGATTTCCAATATTGTGTTACCGCCGGGCGGCGCGGGAACCGGTTACAATTTCGGTGAATTGGTACAAACTCCGAACACACCCGAACCCGGAAAAGGTTCTTTGAGCGGTTACGTTTATATTGACGCCGATAAAAGCGGTTCAAAAGAGTCATTGGAATTAGGAATCGGCGGTGTTACGCTTACACTTTATCAATTGGTGGACGGCTCTTACGTCAACACCGGTAAAACGGCAACAACCGATTCAAACGGGTACTATCTTTTCCAAAATCTTGATCCCAATCAAACCTACCAGATTACCGAAACACAACCGTCGGCTTATGATGACGGTGATGAAACAGTTGGTTCGTTGGGAGGAATTTTGTCGGCTAACGATGTCATTTCGGATATTGTGTTACCGGCGGACGGAATGGGAATCGGTTACAATTTCGGCGAACTGGAAAAAACTCCGTCTGAACCTGAACAAGGTTCGTTAAGCGGTTACGTTTATGTTGATGCCAACCAGGACGGTGTTAAAGACGACAGTGAGCGTGGAATTTCCGGTGTTGCGTTATCGCTTTGGAAACTCAATGGGACAACTTATACCAACACGGATCGAATGACAACCACCGATTCAAACGGATTTTATATTTTTGCGAATCTTGATCCGAATGAAACTTATATGATTATCGAAACACAACCGGACGCTTATTTGGATGGTCAGGAAAGTGTTGGAACACTTGGCGGAGAGTTGGGTGAAAACGACGAGATTCAGGAAATCGTGCTAACATCCGGTCAACACGGACTGAATTATAATTTTGGCGAGTTGGAAAAAGAAATAACACCTACCCCGTCAACACCGTCTAATCCATCGTCACCGCCGATTCTTCCACCGTTTGTGCCGAATAATCCTATAGGAGCGGTTGGTCAATCGAATGGTTTTGCGGCTCCGTCGTGGCAACCGCCTTTAGTTAGTGAAACATTACGAACAGGTTATGGCGGCGGCGGAGTACCGAACAGTTATTCATGGCATTTGAGTGTTATCAACGCCGGTTATCCGCGTGATACGGATTCCGGTATCAATATTTCTGCGCAAGCGATTCGGGCGGCGCAAAATCCTGTACAACAAGTGGTGTTACTGAGCGGCGAACAGGCGGAAAAAGAAGCAACGGAATTAGAGGCGGTTAAGGCAAAATATATTTCTGTTGCATGGGAACCGCTTCCGATGAACCAATCGGTTTGGTACACACGCGATGCCAATGGACGAATCAAAAGACGTTTTACATTTGGACCGGAAGGCGGAAGACCGCTTGTCGGAGATTTCAACGGTGATGGAATGGCGGAACTTGCCGTTTTTAACGATGGAAAATGGTACATTGATATTAACGGTAACGGTGTTTGGGATGAGGAAGACCTTTGGTGTGAACTGGGCAGCACGACGGATCAACCGATTATTGGAGACTGGGATGGTGACGGTAAAGCGGACATTGGTATTTTCGGTCCGCAATGGGCTGGTGATGCGGCGATTATTGCGGATGAACCGGGGTTACCGAGTGATTTGAACCCAACTATTACGACGCGTCCGAAAAACATGCCGCCGGAATCTGACATTACGAAAAATCAGAGTCACGTCCGTGCGATGAAACATTCGCAAAAAGGTGGAGTCCGGCTTGACGTGATTGACCATGTTTTCCAGTATGGTACGGAAGGCGATCAGGCGTTTAGCGGTGATTTTTCCGGCGATGGCGTAACTAAAATTGGAATTTACCGGAACGGAAAATGGTTTATTGATTACAACGGCAATGGTCAATGGGACAGCGAAGACATTTACATTGACAATGCCGATTATCATCTTGGTGCGGTTGGTGTTCCGGTGGTGGGAGATTTTCGTGGTGATGGGATTGACAAGATTGGTTTGTTTATTGATGGCGTCTGGCATCTTGACACGACAGGCGACTTCAAATTTGACACGAAAATAGAAATTGGTGAGGCGGGTGATTATCCGGTGGTTGGTGATTTTGATGGCGATGGTATTTCTCAATTAGCGGTTTATCGTGCGGAGCGGATGGATTCGCTGCAAGCGCAATCCATGCCGGATATTGCGCCGGCGACCTCAGTAATCTCTTCGGAATTAACGCCGGAACCGCAACTTGCGCAAGCGGAACCATCGGAACGAATTGCGGCACACTATAATCACAACAATGGTTCTTCTCAACAAGATCAGGATAGAACAACAGATCAAGGAACATTGCCGGAAAAACTCCAACGTCACGGACGTTCCATGCACACCCCACATTCCAACCACCCACTTCACCGACCTCACCGATAATTGAGTTTTTGCCTAAAACAAAAATTCCATTGATATATTACAAAAATTTGAATTACAACATATTGCGAATGGAATAAACATGCCAAACGAGACGAATCCACCCAAAATAAACGATACACAATCATCGCAACAAAAATTGGAACTAAAACGTTTGTGGTGGATAATTCCAAGTTATCTCGTTAGTGCTATGATGTTGCTCGGTATTGAGACATTATTTATGTTTCAAAATATTCCGTTGTTGGCGGCAACGATTTTTTTGGTCGGTAGTATTATTCTTATCGAAAAATTACTTACACGGCTGTTTGGCCGTCCGAAACCGCGAACTTGGAAAGCTGTACGAATTGCTCTTATCCATGTGGTTATATTCGGGATTTATATTGTTATGATTGTATTTGTGATGCGCTATTATGTGCCAACGACAGCCATTTCAGAAAAAACAACCTATATTACAAAACCTCTCACTCCCGATGGTCTTGAAATTGATGTTATCGGAGCCATTACAGAACGTTTTAGCCCAAAATGTAAGCCCGCCGAAAATGGTTTTCGCTACGTTATTGAACGATTCGGTATTAAGTATTTCCTCGGCGGCAATGATTCTCCTGACTTACAAAAAGATATTTCTAATACGATAATCAAACAACTTGAAATCAGTAACATCGAACCGACGGTAACATATCAACCGATCTATGATTATTTTATTGAACGTTTTGAAAGTATTGAAAGTATTGAAAGTATTGACCAAGACAAGTCGCATGAACAAAATATTGCTCAAGAAGATCAGAAACCTAGATCGCCTAAAACACGGGCTGATGACGCAATATCTCTTTTGTGCAAAAAATCGTGGAACGCAAACTCTGTAATGGACGGTGTATCGGTAACAGATACGATACATTGGCTCGAAGCAAACGGAGAAGCACTTGACGAATTTGGTAAGGCAGTTCGGTTTCCGGTCTATTATGCGCCAATACTAACTTCACAAGATAACACTCCGAACTTATGGAATACGTGTTATGAATACACATTTCATCAGGTCATTGTTCGGGAATTACGAATACGAATTATGTACAATCTTGGCGTTGGTGATTTTGAAAAAGCGAAATACGACGTGATGACGATTATAAAACTGGCAGATAGGCAGATGCGTTATTTTGGTACTTATACAAGATTTTTTGCTGCGGGCAGTATGTTTCACTACAGCAGAGATGCTGTACTTGATCTTATTTGCTTCGGTAATCTCACTAAACAACAACTCGAACAACTACAACTTGATTTACATCAATATCGTACAATGCCGGAATTTGATGATTTGATGTTTATTATCCGTATGCATAATATTGATTCACTTTACCGTTTTAATAGTTTGCGTTTTGATCCCGATCCCGATCCGAACTATAATCTAACGCCGTTTGAACTTGAAATAACAAAATGGGGAATTTCAGTATTCAAATATTTTGCTTGGACACCTGAGTTTACGAAACAACAAGTACGTCTTGACCGTCTTGAAAAACTATTTGGAAATGGATTTTCAAGAAAACAATGGGCGGTGTTTAATGAACAATATGAAAAGAAAGATAGGCTGATTGATCCAGAGGATCCTTTTTATCAACTGTTGATATTGTTTTTTTGGAAAGGTCTTTACCAAATGCATTCCGCTGTGATAAGCGACTTCGCAACAAAATATATTGACAGTGATATAACAAGTATTATTTCCGTGCGATATAAGATGGAAGCGTTGGAACGATTACTTGATATTGCGTTTGCTCTTGAGTTGTACCGACACGATCATGGTCAATATCCGGCATCACTTGAAGAACTTGTTGAAAAATATATTGAAAAAATTCCAGACGATCCTTACACTGATGGTAAACCGTTTCATTATGATCTGGAGTTACAACCGAACACGGGATACTTACTTTACAGTGTCGGAGCAAATGGTAACGATGATAACGGTATCGGATGGGGGTACGGTGATTGTAACAAAATACCAGAACAGTCAACAAATAGTGAAACAAATAACAAAAACATAACCGATCAGAAACAATCTAATAAACTGCCAAAATCCGGTGACGATATTCGTATTCGTCGGTTGCGTGATGAACATGTTCCGCGCGGAGGGTAACAGTCTCTTGCCATAAATATTTGTAATCTATCAGTGGAATTTTTGTTTTTCGCTCTTAACCCCGCTAGGGGTGAAAAGTATAACCGTAGGTGTTGCACAGCACAACCTACGGTTAGGCATCTCTCGTCCCTGCGAGACTAATAAAAAAAAGTCAAAAAATGCTCTGGACAAGATGAGTTCTTTTTTATAAGATTCCGCCAAAACGATGTTGGAATAACATAATAAACCAATATGGCAGAAATGACGGTCTGTGTTACAATTGTTCATGTATATTCATCACACCTGACAATTCGGTTTTCGTTTTTTGATAAGATGAACGGATTTTGACGGGACAAATAGAATTGACAGGATTTTTAAATTTTTAAATATGAGGACACAAAATTTCTACCCCTATAAAACCGAAATAAAACCGAATTTTAAAGTACAATGAGTATAACACACCAAAAACAAAGTCTTCCGCGATTTGATAAGGATAATATATTTTCAGGGGTATTGTGAAAATCCGATCATAAATTTGTTTATGGCAAGGAGGATTTTTGTATTATATGTGTTTTTATTGTGTATGTTTTGTGTTTGGGTAAAATGACCATGCAATCTGTTTATAAAAAAATCGGATTTTTACTAATTTTTGTGGTATTGATATTGCTGTTTTTTAATGGTTGTGTTCGGCGGCGTATGACGGTTCGTTCAAACCCGCCCGGTGCAACTGTTTATCTCGATGGCAAAGAAATTGGTCGAACTCCTTTTTCGACAAATTTTGATTTTTATGGAAAACGGGAATTTCGGATTGTGAAACAGGGTTATGAAACCAAAACACTCCTTTTACCGGTTCCTGCTCCGTGGTATGAATTACCTGGTATTGATCTTATTTCTGAAGTGTTTTTACCGGGGAAATTAACCGATCATAAATATTACGAATTTGACATGAAACCGGAACAAATCACCCCAACACACGAATTAGTAGGGCGTGCGGAAGATCTCCGCCGTGTTGCTCATGCGGAGGGAACTCTCCAAATTAACAATGGCAGTATTCTGCCCATGCCGGTAAACCCCACAACCTCCTCCCCTAATTCAGGATTGTAATACACGGTTCGTTTGGGAGAATTTCATCTGTATCTTAAAAATGTAATTGTCCAGTTAAAAAAAACAATAAATGTAACACGACAGGAATAAGAATGAATCGTTCACAAATGGTAATTTATCAGCAGAATTTTTGTTTTTCAATTTTTTGGGGTTATGAATTTTACAACTAACCTTATTTTCAATCTAATTTTTTTATTAACCACAGAGAACACAGAGAAAGATGATTTTGTAATTTTAGATTTTTATTTTTTGAACGTTCATGTTTTAATTTTTTAAACACGAAACACACAAAATTACACGAAACACACGAAACACACGAAAATTTTTTTAGAAAATTTCACCGATATATTACGTTTATTCCGTAACGTAGAGACACAAGACATTGTGTCTTTACAGACATTATCACACTCCGAAGGGGTATCTCCAATATAGCCGTGCGTGGTGTACTCATCACACACGGAATAAATGAATAAATTAAACACAAAATCTAAAATTACAAAATCTGATTTCTCTGTGTCCTCTGCGTTCTCTGTGGTAAATAAAAAAATTACCGATTTTGTATCTTCGGAAATTCCGATGATAGATTTTTTGTTTTAGAGAGCGGGTTTTAAGTTTTCGAAACGTACTTTCCATGAGCCGTCATTGGGGAACCCGGGAGCGTGAATTTTGGGCGAGCCGTCCCAACCGGCTGCCATCATCGCTACAGCATAAAGTAAACCTCCATTCGATGGAAAATACGGAAAAGGTCCGCCCATACTCAATCCAACTTTATTCATCGCATTTTTGTACGACGGATGAAGTAAAGCATCAACCGCAATTTTAGATTCCCCATTTTTGGCAGCAGACATCGCCATCATCGGAAAATCCCAACCCCAACACCTGTCCCATTGCCATGTTGTCCAGACTTTATTAACCGTCCGCTTCATAATCACTGAATCAGTTCCATCCGAAGGCAACATTCCAGACATGCCTATCAACGACGGATGCTCCCAATTCCATTTCGTGTACGTGTCAAACAGATTTTCCTGCAAAAGATAAACGCCATCATGTTGCGGTAACTCGGCCAGTTTCTGGATAATTTCGTCCCAACGTTTTTCTCGCGGCAAACCCAAACGCTCCCGCCACGTTTGAGCCATCCGTAAACCGCTCCGCCAATACGATAACTCGTATGACGGATTCAATGTCGTTTTGGCGTTGTTGTTTTCCGGTACGGTTTTTAATGGCGGACCAAGAATATAACGATTCGTTTTCTCATCAAAAAATGCAAAATCTGCCATGAAAACCGCCGATTCCTGAACAACTTCACGCCATTTCTCCAACGTCTCTTTTGTTGGAAAAAGACGGTATTCCATTTCGGCATAAAAAATCGGATGCGGCTGCTGCCAGATCAACAACGGTCCAATACCAGACGGAGCATCTTCCGCATTCGGTCCGATCATTTTGGGAAATCTCGCTCCAGTAAATCCTTGCGATACGGCAAGTTCTTTCGCTTTGGGCAAAATATCGCGGTACCATTTCAAACTTTTGTCAAACGACTCCCAACGATTCCAAAGACCAAAATGTGCGCCGTGCCACCAGTGCATTTCCAAATGAAATTTTCCATACCAACCGCTATTATTAAACAAACCGCTTTCCTGCGGCGGCAACGACCCTGATTCATTGACCGCCAAAAGATATTGCGAAAGAACAATCCGGCGTTCAAGTTCCTTCCATCGCGGATCAGAACTTTCAGAAAGATCAATCGCTCCGCCGGTTTTCCAAAAGTGTTGCCAATACGATTGAGAAGATCGCAAAGCAATATCAAATAAAGCAACCTCCAATGATTTTTCTTGGGGTGAATATCCTGCTGAAAATTCAAAAATTGGTTTCGATTTATCCGGCGTTAAGACAAACGTATGCGGAGCGGTTTCAGAAAGAATTGTATCCGGTTTCCAAGCGGCAGCAGCATAATAAATATCGTTATCGAGTTGACGTTTGAATGTTACAAGATATCGAGTTTGCTGTTGAATTGTAGTTTTATGATTTTCCGGTTTTGCCCAGTCTGCACCAGACTTACCCGGCGAACCGTAAGGAAAAGTCCATTCGATTTGCAAACGTTCTTGTTTGATTAAATCGGTCTGAATTTTCACGGCAAGCGAACCGGTTGTTGGCTCGACACAAGTTTGAACTCGAACCGGTTCTCCTTCGATTTCATAAGAACTATCGATTGTTCCTTCCCAAAGATTTAACGTTTGCTTAATTTTCTGAACATCTTTTGGTTCAATTAAATTGCCATTATTCTTTTTAATGAGAAATCGCAGACGTCCGAGATTGATTCGATGCGGATTTTCACGCATCCAGGTGAAGAGTTTTTCTTGACCGGCAGCGGAAGTTCTGTAAGGCAATTCGCGTCCGTGAAAATCGAATTTCTCCAACTTCAACGCCGAATAACTTCCTTCAACCGGACACGGCACCGAGTGCCAACCCCATTGCGACATTGTGTTACCGAAAAAGGTTTGCAGACCGGTTGAGTCAATACCGTAAGCGATTTCACCATTGCCGACTTGCAGCAATTCTGAATCTGAAATTTTGCCAAGAGTGATTGTATGTCTCTTGACCAACTTTTCACGATCAATCCGTTCCGCCGCTTCCGACCACACCGCCGAAATCGACAAAACCGACAAAACGGAAAAAATTACCAACACAAAAAATAAAACGTTACAAATTCGTTTCATTTGATTTATCCTTTCTTTTAGGGGAATTTCCAATAACCATTTAACGGCAAGGTTTACCCGTGTTGTTAGACTTAACCAATAAAACACGGGCTGAACCACGTCGTTAACTACTTTGTTGAAAATAAAAATGGAATTATTAGAGAATGCTCAATTGTTTATGTGTGTTGTCCCCAATTGGACTTTTGTTAGTGGATAATGTCCGCAAGCCGGAATTTTAATGTTTCGGTAAATAATACGCTTGCGTAACTATTAACTATTAACTATTAACTATTAACGTCCTCTTGCAAGATAATTTTAGTTATGGTATATTGTCCGTCTTTCACAAAGTTAATGGCAAGGTTGTTTATGAGTTAAGCCGTGTTTATTGGCTCTGTGGTGTCCCGTTTCCCTAAATCCCTTAATCTCAGGAAAAAAAAATGAAAAAAAGTTTTGTCTTGCGCGGTTTTACTTTTGTAACAACCCTATGTATTTCGTTGTCGATACTGTTTTCGACTTCGCTTCGGGCGGAAGAGTTGAAATCGTTTCTTACGATCAAGATTGCTCCTCCCGAAACATTGTTAAATATTGCCGGAAAGATCGCAGAAATTACCGGTACATCAAAAGATTTTGAAGAAGCGGCGGCTCCCTTCAAAAATTTGTCGGGGTTAAATCCTAAAGGTCCTTTTGGTTTTGTACTTCACAGTGATGGTGAAGAACTTAAAGACCCCATCTTCATCCTGCCAATCAATGATCTTAACGACGTCAATATACCCGGTTTTGAAACAATTACAACCGGTTTGAAAAAATTGAACGACGGAAAATATCTCATTAACAGCCCTTTGGGGAATTATTGGTTTTTTCAGAAAAACGGTTTTGTTGCTGTTGTTGCGGAAGATTCGACGTTGACGATTCCCGATGATCCCAAGACCTTGTTTACCGAATTAGAACAAACAACATTGGGTTTCAAAATTGATTTTGAAAACGCCAGCCTCGATGCTATCGAAACCGCGTTGGCAATTCCTCAAATGTTCTTGGCAATGCAAGGCGGTCCCCAAGCAACTCAAGCAATTGAACAATTCAACACCGTTCTCGAAATCCTTTATGAGGAAATCCGCTCAATAGTTGTCGGAATTGCTTTCGATCCTAAAACTGCTGATCTAAACCTGACTTCTATTACTGTTCCGAAAAAAGATTCCGAAACCGAAAAACAATTTACGGATTACAAAAACGCCAAGACGATTTTCAACGGTTTTCTCGGTAACCAAAACAGTATTATTTTTTCCGGGAGCGATGTTGAAACATTATCATTATCGGATATTGATGTTGTTCTTGAAACGATTGATCAATTCTTCAATGCCGCTCTGGAACAGATCAAAGAACAATCCGAAACAGATGAAGAAGTTGAATTCGGTGAAACAGTTTTCGAATCCTTGAAAAAAATTGCGGTTGCAACTCTAAAGAAGGGAAGATATGATGTTGCCGTCTCGCTGGATACCGACGCAACATTGCTTTTGGCAACAACTGTCAGCGAAACAGCAGAATTAGAAAAACTTGGTGTTAAAATTTTTGACCGCATCAAAAAAGAACACAACGAAGACGAGGTGAATGATTTTTTGAAAAAATATCTTAAAAGGAATTATACCGCAATTGAAGGTTTTAATGTTTCAAGTTTGAAAATTCCATTGGATGAAGCAGCGGCAGCGCATGATCTTCCTGAAAAATTGGCGAAGGAAACAGCGGGACTATTTTGGGCTTTCAAGGACAATGAAGCGGTTGCGGTTGCATTGGGATTTGATTTTGACAAGACGGAAAAAACGTTTCATCAAGCCTTAACCAAGACCAAAACTCCGGTTCCGTTTCAACAACCTTTCATAACATTCGCCTTGCAACCGCTTGGGAAACTCCTGAAAAAATACAGCGATAACTCCCTTCCTGATACAGTTGTTAATTCCATTGAATTACTTTCTTCCGCCGACACTGATGCAAAAATCACCGCTTCCGCCGAAATTATTGACACCGCAGCGCATGGAAAAATCAGTGTTTCAGGTCAGGCAATTACGGTTTTAGTGAACATTATTAAAATCTTCGCCGCTACCGAAAACAGTGGTTCTCTTGATCGATCAACAATCAAAGGATTTTAGTATTATCAGAACGTGTTTGAACAGTGGAGAGTGTCGCATGCGGATTACTACCCAAACGGCAGTAATTCCGCTTGCGGTGCTATCAACTCTCCGCGATCAACTATCAACTAAATATGTTGTCCTTTCAGGACGGAAGAAAATAAAATCAATCATCAGTGAAAGGTTATTAAAATAGACAGTTACACAATTACTCTAAAAAACCTCTTGTATGGTTTTGAAATTATATTAGAATATGTGTAATATAATCAGTGGAATAATTGTAGATCACAACCATAGCAGCCCTAAAAGGGCGATAGGAAATTTTAAACGGTTCGTTATTTAATCATCTTCCCGTTGCCCTTTCAGGGCGTTGGGTTTGTAGAGACGCAATGCATTGCGTCTCTACTTAACCCCACCCCGTTGGGGCGGGCTATAATCCTAACGCCCCTATCGGGGCTAATATAAAAAATAAAAATTCCACTGATAGATTACGAATATTTTTAATGTTAAATTTCAGGTCGGATTGGTAACGGTAATATTATTATATGATATTAACCAGTTGAAAAGTAATACAAAAATAATTTTCTAAAACAAACTTTCTGAAACAACAATAGTAATATTATTAGAACTACTAATTATGGAGATTTTCCAATGATTTCACTTACTGAGCATATTCGGGAAGTTCCTGATTTTCCGGTGCCGGGGATTCTTTTTTATGATATTACCACTCTTATTCAAAGGGAGGATCTTTTTCGTGAGACGGTTCGCCAACTTACTGAAAAGGTTAAATCTTGGGGGCCGATTGATCTTATTGCGGCTCCGGAGGCTCGCGGATTTATTTTTGCGGCACCGTTGGCGATAGAACTTGGTGCCGGTCTTATTCCCATCCGCAAACCGGGGAAATTGCCATTCAAAACGGTTTCCAAATCTTATGAGTTAGAATACGGAACCAATACGATTCAAATGAATATTGACGCTATTCAACCGGGGAAGCGGGTTCTGCTTGTTGATGATCTTCTTGCAACAGGCGGTACAATGGAAGCTTGTCGGCAATTGGTTGCCGAATGTGGGGGACAAATTATCGGTTCTGCATTTATTATTGAGTTACTGTTCCTGAATGGACGTAACAAAATCAAAATGGAAAAAATAGAAACCCTTATCAAATATGAAAAATAAAGAGATTAGGGGAACTTCTAAAAACATCAGGAACGCAGGCGTCTCGCCTGCACTTTTTATAGGCAATGTGCAGTCGAGACGACTGCGTTCCTGATGTTTTTAGAAGTTCCCTAATGAATTTTTGGAATCTACTCTACGCAACCGGCATTAACGTAGAGCAATACTCTACGTAACAACTATAAAACACCAAAGACCCAAGCCCGGTAAGAGCAGCATCGTAATGAATAGTTATGAGTGAATAGTTATGAGTTGGAAAGTGTCGCAAGCGGATTACTACCAAAACGGTAATAATTTCACTTGCGGCACTTTCCACGATCAACAACAGTCAATTGCTCTCACGCCCTTACAGGACGATTGTTGGTTTGGAAATATTTTTGTAGAGCGTTGCCTTACGTTATTGCTTATTACCCTTTCGGCAGCCGCTGAATAGTTACAAAATATTATCAAAGTATCTCTAATGGTAACTTCTAAAAACTAATATTAGGAGAAACGCAGGCGTCTCGCCTGCCCTGTTTTTTTATAAAAAACGCCTAAAAATGCGGTCGAGACGACCGCGTTCCTTCTAACAATAAATTTTTACATTAGGTTTTTAGAAGTTCCCTAATCTCTATCCGGTTATACAACTTTTACCTGTTATCCGCAAATGTCGGATATTCCCTGAAACAAGGGTATTGCCGAATCGAATTTTTTTTGAATATTCCCGAATAGTAAAAAACCGAAAACTCTTTAATATGAGTTTGTTCCAATTTAATGTAGGAATTATATTAAATCGATTTCAAATTACTTTGAATAATGACATGGTAACATAAATCAAATAAGGCATCAGATATGTCGATCTTAACGCAAAACATTGATATAAAAATTGGTTATTCTGAAAAAAAGTTGCCTGGTGTATTCTTTTTCAGGGTTTTTTTCCAATTTTTTCTTATAAGTATTATTGTTGGTTGTGTTTCCCAGACGGCGTTTTTTGATCCCAAACCGGCAGGAACTCCCTCGTTTCGCGATATCCCCAAAGAAACAGCTAAATCGTCATTGCCACAATATTTTTTGGAATCACCAGACCTCATCACTGTTGAAGCGATTCATTTGGTTCCGAAATCGCCTTACATGTTGCGGGTTTTTGATGTGATTGCTCTTGATGTGATCGGGACGCCGGTGGAAGAACCAATTATCGGTAATTTCTCCGTAGAACCAGGCGGAACAATTCAACTCGGCGGTGCTTACGGGGCTGTACGGGTTGAAGGTCTTTCGTTGGCAGAAGCGGAACAAGCTGTTTCACGACATTTGATCTGGAGTCCGGAAAATACACAAGGACGACTCGGTTCCAATACCGTTGTTTCGGCAAAACTGGTTCGAATGTCGGATATTCAACAAATTGCCAATACGCATTTAATTGGACCGGACGGCTATATCACGCTCGGTTCTTATGGTCGGGTTTATATCAACGGTTTAACGGTTGATGAATGCCGTGAAGCCATTGAATTTCATCTTTCAAAAGCTCTCGAACATCCGCAAGTTGCGGTTGATGTTTATTCTTACAACAGCAAAGAATATTACGTCATCTTTCAATCGGCAGCCATGGGAGAACAAGTTTTTGCATTTCCCTATACCGGTAATGAAACGGTTCTGAAAGCAATTGCGAACACAAGTGGTCTTGCTCCTAATTCATCGAAACGAATTTGGGTTGCCCGACCAGTCGGAAATACTCACAAACCGGTGATTTTGCCGGTTGATTGGGTTGCGGTAACCGCTTACGGAATGCCGCAAACAAATTACCAATTATTACCGGGAGATCGTGTCTTTGTTGTTGAAAGCCGTTGGGTGGCTGCGGACGGAATGTTAGCCCGGATCATTGCTCCATTTGAACGGATTATGGGCTTCTCGCTGCTCGGTGCCACCACCGCAACACGGTTTTACGGCAGAGTCATGGTCGGAGGCGGTGAACGAGCAGGATACGGCAGCGGCGGATATAACTATTGATAAAATATTCGTAACTATTCAATAACATTTTAAACACGGAATACACGGAAATAGGTAATTATTCAGTAACCGCCCCGAAGGAACAATATACTTTATCTTGTCATAAATTATTGGTACCTTATAGGAACGCACAGGCGTCCCGCTTACGAAATGACCATTATTGCGGGCGAAATGCCCGTGTTCCTACTAAAAGACCAAATTATTACAGGGTACAGTTTATCATGAAAAGCTCTCCTAGTAGGTATTGCTACAAACCGGATATGTGGTATCATTGTTCCAATCATCACTTTTTATCAGTTCCAACTATTTTGATTGATGTCTCCCCAATTTCCTTATAAAGAATTAAAAAGGCTTACCGATATTGGTTGTCCTTTTGAATAGATTACAATGTTAAGACATTGGCGGAATTTGAGCGTGAGCTTGTATACCAAGGAAACAATGTTTATAAAATATTGTGTTCAACTCAATAACTGAATTTCAAAAAGTGATTAATTGTGGAAAGTATTTTAATAAGACAATAACTAATTAATAAGAGGTGTTGTATGTTGAAAACAATATTAAAATTTATATTTGTTTTGTCGTGTATTGCTGTATGTTTTTGGGGTTATTCCGGTGATGTTTACGGTCAACCGTCACCGGCGTTAAGTCCTTGGTTATCGTTGTTCAATAACAACCGCAGCGGTGTTTTGGACAATTACAATGAATTTGTGAAACCGAAACAAGACATACTTCGGTCAATGCAGAATCAAGGAAATCAACTCCGTCTGCAAGAGTCACGGCAACAAACTATGCAAGGAGCAATGAACCAACTTCTAAACGATGGTTCTACAAGTCGGGTTTTAGCGGAACCGCGTCAAACCAAAAGTATTGGCGGTATGAACGGTGCAGGATTCCGGCAATATCTACATTATTATCAGGGCGGTGTTCAACATGGCGGTGTTCCGAATTTCAGTCAACCTGGTCGGCGGCGGTGAAAGTTGATATTTTGGTTGTTGGAGCGGGTCCATCGGGACTTGCTGCCGGGATTGCGTCTGCGAGAGGCGGGCGAGGAACCGTTTGGGTGTTGGAACGGAATACCGAATCAGGACGTAAATTTCTGTTTTCCGGTTCGGGACAATGTAATGTAACTCACGGCGGACAAATTGCCGATTTCCTGAATCATTACGGTAACATAAAAAAAGCCCGATTTGTTAAACCGGCTCTTTTATCGTTTGACAATAATGATTTGATACATTTTTTTGAACAACACGGTGTTCCGTTTTTGAAACGTGAAGATGGTAAAATTTTTCCTAAATCACTGAAATCCAAAGATTTACTGAATATTCTTGTTGCCGAACTTAAAGAGCAAGGCGGAATACTTCAAACGGAAACTGTTGTCAAAAATGTTGCGAAAATCAACACCGGTTTTCTTCTCACAACCAATCGCGGAGAATTTTGTGCTAAAAAATTGATTCTTGCAACCGGAGGTCAATCGTTTCCGGTAACAGGTTCTCAAGGTGATGGTTTCCGGTTTGCGGTACAACTGGGGCATCAACTTGTTGAACCCAAACCGGCCTTAACACCGGTAATTGTACGAGATTATCCTTTTGCTGATTTATCGGGGATTTCATTTTGGTCGGCAAAGATCGAAATTCGCCGTCATGCTCAATGTTTGAAGGTTGGGCAGGGCGATGTACTTTTAACACATCGGGGGTTATCGGGACCCGCAATTCTTGATTTAAGCCGTGATATGAAATCGGGCGACAAACTTCTTACGGCGTTTATTCCGCCGGAAAAATTTGTTTCCGATATATTCACGGGTAAAAAGACATTGAAAAATGTTTTGCAACAATTGGGTCTTGCGGAACGTTTTGGGGTACGGATTCTTGAAATGCTCAATATTGCGCCGAATCAACCGGTTGCCGAAACAAATCGGGAAACACGAAAACGGCTTGAATTGGTATTAACGGGTTATTCGTTTGTTATTGAGTCGTTGGGTGGTTGGAGCGAAGCGATGGTAACAAGCGGCGGTGTGGTATTGGAAGAGGTGAACCGGCAAACGATGGAATCACGAATTGTTCCCGGTTTATATTTTTGCGGAGAGTTGCTCGATATTGACGGCGACACCGGCGGTTACAATATCCAATTCGCTTTGTCTTCCGGTTTCATGGCAGGAAATGCGGTACAAAATTGTTTATAGAAGGTAATGACCTCAATCAACTCTTTTATAGTACCCCCCAAGTAGTGCTTTCTGATAAGTTGGGCTGCTCATTATAAAATCAAGATTGGTTGCAGTTCTAATCGGTGCTATCTGCTTCGCTCTTATCAAAAGCATCTGTTTACACCTTTGTTCTATTTTCTGTGCGTAGTCTTCTTGTTGTCTTTGATACGCTTCTTTTGTTCTTGTTGAAATACTGCGCATAAAGAACAGCAACACAACAATCAAGCATGTGTTATTACTGCATTAATAGTTCTGATGTCAGTGAGTTGAGTAGGCATTAGTCATTCTCCGTAAAGTAATTTGAAAACGACTAGTATAAAATTTTTTTTATACGAGTCAACTACTCCTTCTTTTTTTAAGCAATTATTTTTTTATAGACAGTTTTTATATTGCCATTACGTTTTCGGAAGGTAGGCAACTTTTTACTGAAGGGAACTTCTAAAAACTCAAAATTTACCGAGCGTTAACGGCGTGGGCTTGTCCCGCACTCTTTGATTTGATCAATAAAACACAAGGTGAACCCCGTCGTTAACTACTTGGTTGAAAATAAAAATGGAATTATTAGAGATGCCCCACTGAATAGATTACAAAATTTTCAAATTTATTCCCCAAACCTGTCATTGTTTTCGTTATTTTAGGGATATGTTAAATAGAAACGTTTTTTCGTTTCTGCTTCGTTTTTTTCCTCTAGTTTCCTTTTTTCAAAATAAAACAACCATGATAAATAAACATTTTTTCCGAAAACTGGTTCTGCCGCTCATTTTTCTTGTTGTTGTTTCTAATACCGGTATTGGTTATTCTGTCGGCGGTACACGTTATGCATTACTGATTGGTGTTAATAATTACGACAACGACAGCAATGCAAAGAAAGCCAAAAAAGAGAAACGCCCCTTCTTTACCCTGAGAAACCTCAATTATTGCTGCGCCGATATGGAAGGACTCCGAAACGCCCTCGTGGACAACCAATTCACAACAAAAGAAAATATCATTCTCCTCACCAGTACCGCTAAAGATGATAATAAAAAATCCACCATTGAAAATATTAACCGTGAATTAAAAATTCTCTTGGGTAAACTAACCCCCGCTGATACCATTTTCATTGCCTTTGCCGGTCACGGTCTTGCTCTTCCTGTTTATAAAGATGAAGAAAAAAGTGAACTTTATCTTTGCCCTATGGATGCAGAAGTTATCTGTAATCCTAAAACCGGAAAGTTTGATTGTCGCCAACTGATTTCACGTGAAGACCTTGAAGTCAAATTACAAACATGTCAAGCCAGTACCAAAATTCTTGTTATGGATGCTTGTCGGAATCGTGCTGTCGAAACCCGCTCAATTGCCCACCCCGAATTGTTGGAAAAAACAGCACTAGATGAAATCAGTAAAATAAAAGAATTTTCCCCGGAACCCGTTAAAGGTTTATTTCAACTTTTCAGTTGCGACAGAGAACAAACCGCCGCCGAAAGTCCAGAAAAAAAACACGGCATTTATTCCTATTTCATGATTGAAGGTCTTAAAGGTGCCGCTAATAGCAACAATGATTATTACATCTCCCTCTCGGAATTGCAACAATATGTCCAAACAATGACTTCTAAACATGCCGCCGGTGTCTTGAACCATATACAAACCCCAAAAATCGTTGTTGACGCTGATAGTGTTGGTGATAAAGTGATTCTCGCTCACTGTACACCAACACCGACACCAGCCTCTACATTTACACCAACACCAGCAGCATCCACATTTACACCGACACCAGCAGCCTCTACATTTACACCGACACCAGCATCCACATTTACACCAACACCAGCATCCTCTACATTTACACCGACACCAGCCTCTACATTTACACCAACACCAGCATCCACATTTACACCGTCAGCCTCCACATCTACACCAAAACCTACACCTTCAAATAGCGGTAGTAACCGGACTCGTTAAAAAAATTAACGTATCAATAAAAATAGTCAGCGATTCAAAGGTAGGTGACGTTTCGGTAAAATGTTGCCTACCTTTTGGTTTTTCAAAAAAATGGTCTTTAATTTCCTTTTTTTCGGCTATGATAAGATAGAACAAGTTTTTCCAACTTCAATCCTTTTTCACAAGGTATCACCATGTTTATTCAATTTTGTCTTCAGACATCAAAGGTGTTTACACTTATTTTCACCTTTATTGTTGCTGTTTTATTACCGTTGACAACATTTGCCGAATCAGTTACATCTGAACGGTTTACGGTAATTATTATTGCCGCCTCGTATTCCCAAAGTACCGCGCCGCAAATTACCAAACTTCCCTACACTCAAAATGATGCAGCGTTTATTCTTAAAACGTTAAATAGAAAATCTTCTGCAACAGTTAAACATCGTTCTCTTCTCGAAGAATCCGATTTGCAACCAACCAAAGCGAATATCGAAAAACTCATTCCTCAATGGTTACGGGAATGTAATGCCAATGACACGGTTCTTATTTTTTTCAGTGGTCATGGTATTGCTCGTGACGACAAAGGGCAAGTCAATGCTCTTGTTCCTATGGATTTTCAAGAAAACGATATTGCGGGTTCGTCGATTCCTGTTACGTGGTTACGTCATCAGTTGGGATTGTGTGAAGCCAAAACAAAATTTCTGTTACTCGATTGTTGTCATTCTGGAGGAGAAGGAATTACGGCATCGGAAATCAAAGGAGTTCTGAAATCCGCTGCCGAACAGGATTCTCTTGATGTGATCACCATCGCCAGTTGCGGTCCCAACGAAAAAAGTCATTATTGGAAAGATCAAAATCTTTCTCTGTTCAGTTATTATCTTGCGGAAGCCTTACGCGGAGACGCCGATGTGAATGCGGATCAAATTGTTACCGCAAACGAACTGTATTCCTACCTTCACGATAATGTACAAAAAACCGCCGAAAGACTTGGGTTTCAACAACATCCGGTTAGAATTATTCGTTCCGGTGTAACAGGTGATCCGGTTATTGTCAAATTTGACCAACCGCTCCAAACATTGGATCAACTACTAAACGATATTGCCACGAAAATATCTGCCCGAATGCAGGAAAAAAATATTAAAAGAACCGGAACTCTTCCTTTTTTTTCTGTTACGCAAGACAAGAAAGTGATTACCGGAACAGCCGAATTTGGTCTTTTGCCCGGTAATTGTACCGCAAAACTGGAACAGCATCTTGCTCGTGTCCTTCCCAATGGTTATGATTCTGTACACCATCAGAGGGTGAAATTAACTCTTGAAGAACATGGTCTTAGTGTTGAAGATATCTATTCAAAAAAAATGGAACAGGCAATCGGAACAATAAAATATGTTGATACAAAAAGCATCAATTCTTTTATTGTTGGTAAAATTTCATCAATATCTCCAAGCGGAATTGTTGAAATTTCGTGTGAATTAACCGGTTTACCGAATACGACTGTTTTGGGAACTTTTTCCGGTCGTGTTCAACTTTCTCAGGCGGAAGTTGCCGGAATGAAACGTTCAACGCAAGCCCCGCAACTTGCCAACTCCTCCGCAAAACTTACTGCAATTGCTCCAAACCATGCGGTTAATCCTGAATACCGCCCGGGTCTAACTGCAACAGAAACAACCAATTTCGCAGTACAAGCATCCTCTGTTTCACTTATTCCGCTTGATGCCGCAATGACCAAACTGTTCCGAGTTACATTTGTGGTGAAACGCGGAAACAGATTTGTTCCGGTACAACCAATTTATCAAGGCGACAGAACTTATATTCCATTGGAACACGGTGATATTTATCGAATTCAGATTGAAAATCCAACTACTGAAACGGTGATGGTTCGTGTTTTGGTGGACGGTCTTAATACATTACCGGAAAAAATCGAAGAACCGGAAAAAGTAAAATTCGTTGCAGTTGCAACAACAAACACTATGCAATATATTGAATCGCTTAAAAAAGCCGGTGCGATAATTGTTCAAGATGAAGCGGGTGAATTTTTTCAGGTTGCTGCGCCATCGGGATTGGATCATGCCCGACCTTGGATTGTAAAACCGAAAATGAAAGTGGAAATACCGGGTTTTTTTCACCATGTTGGAGCGAAGGGAGATTACAAAGAATTTCGCGTAACAAATGCCCGATTTTCTGTTGCCGGACAAACGAATTTTACTGATCAACTTGGTTTGATCACTATCGGATTTTTCACTGCAATTTCAACCGATTCGCCTGCCGGTCCTTTTCAGGAACGACGGGTTGGTACGGGAATGGGTTATGGTTTTCGTCAACATGTTGTAGTCAACGAAAATCTAATGATTGGAGGTCTCCTAGAAACACAACAATATTATTACGCACCACGCAAAGATATTGTTTCAAATTCAAATAACCCCAATTCTTACTAACCCCCAATACTCATTCACGCAAAAAGTATCAAAAGCGGCCTTTTTTGAAAGGTCGCAATAGTTGTTCCGTAATGGTGATAGGTTTCGTGTTCTCAATTTCTGATCCAATGGGAAACAGATACCAATCAATCTAAAACTTGATTGTCGATTCAGAGTCTATTGTACCGCAAACACTGGAATGATTTTACGTGCCGCTGAAAGTGCCTGTTGATTTTTATGTTCATTGGGCGATGCTGTGGAGTCCATCTGTATTGGCATATTTTAGTCTTCCTTATTTACACGGCGTGTAAACAACGATGCGCCTTTTGTAACGATTCGCCGACCGCCCGAACAACAGGAACCGTCATAGCGTTCCCAATCATCTTATAACGTAAATAATCTTATAACGTAAATAATCCGGCATGAGCCTTCGGCAGTAAGGTACGTTTGTATAATCATCCGGCAGCCCCTGCAACCGCTCACACTCACGGAGTGTTAAAGGTTGAAACGCAAGATGAACCGCACCCAATCCGTCACGTAATGAAATGTATCTCGTCGCTATTACAACGTTATTGCAAAAGAAACGGTATCAAAAAAAGCGGCCCTGCGTACAAAGACACAAAGCCGCCTCTTCCAACCCAAGGAACTACAACCTTATACAACTATAAGTTATCCTGCCGGTACAAGCAAACCGGATTCCCGCTCGGCAAAATCGCCTATCGGCGATTGAAGTACGGGAGAAGTCTCGAAACAAGAACGAGAACGAACAGTCCGCCGTGATCGTTCTATTTCCGATATCGTATCAATCGATAACCCGACATGTAATTGGGCTTTTGCCTCTTTAATTAATTCCCGAACCTCGTACAAAAACCGTTC
>JAITIZ010000546.1 GCA_031279215.1 Planctomycetaceae bacterium | reverse complement strand
CTTCACGTTGTAACGCTTTTACTCCATATCCATATCCGCCATAATACCCATATCCGTAACCATACCAATCATAAGGATTATCGGTCGTATTTAATGCATCAAGAAGTGTGCAGGCAGACCAGCAGGAATAAACGCAATCGTACATTTTTTAATTGTTCATGCAACAAGAAATACCGTTCAATAAACAGATTTTAGAGAGTTTACCGAACGGCTTTATGAGTTAATTCTGCATTATTTTATTAACGTTTTTCTTTTTTCTCATTTGTTTGTTCTCTGACATACTTTTGTTCTTCCTCTCGAAGATTGGAAAAAATAATTGTTTCATGTTTTTGGTCTTTGGTTTTGAGAGTTACATTTTGACCATCAAACGAAATATATTTTGCAGTTATTTTAATTTGACCATCTTTTGATTGCCATTCGCGGAAACTTTGATAAGGGATATTGAGAATTTTTAACACATTAATTTTTTCTTCTTCAGGATAGTTATATTTTTCTAACAGGTTAAGCAACTCATCATCTGTACGAGGGGATTGTGAATAAGATTCGATAAAATAAGTTTGCGAATATGTTATTGTATCAGAATAATTGTCTTTTAAATAAGATTGTATCTGTCTTCCCCATGATAGCTGATGATTTTTCCAAAGAGTCTCTTCGTACTCTTTTCGCAGTTCTGCGTCTTTTATCCCTTCAGGTGACATACCGGACGTAAAAAGTTGACCAAGAGGTAATTTTCTTAATTTATCAATTGGAAGAGATACATTGGTAGAAACAATCGCACTAAAATCAAAGTGAGGATCAATAGCAACATTCATATAATGTATTAATAATAAACAATATTCTCCATGTTCTTTTCTTATTGATGTCCAGTTTGGAAGTTTATTATACTGTCTTATATTAAACTCCATAGTAGTCTTTAAAATTTTATTTATTGATAAAAAACGTTGTCTCAAATCTTCCTCTGCTTTGTTGATAGTATCTACAGAAGGATAGGGAGGATATTGAGGGAAAATATCCTCGAAATCAAATAATTTTTTAAAATTTTCCATTGAAATATTTTTATTTTTCTCCATAGTTTGCTTTTCATTCGAACTTGATAATAAAGTCTTGTCTTCTGAAAAAACATGAACATTATAAAAAGAAAAAACGAGAGTAAACAATATTGTAGTAAAAAAATAAAACAAATTTACTAAAAAAAAGTTGACAATTTTCATGTTGTGTTTATTCCTTATATAAGGGTTATGGTTAATAGCTGGACTTTTGTAAAGTTTATAACTAATTATATCAAAAGGACTTATAAGCAATTTTATTCAATTTCTTTATATTATGAAACAACAAGATATTTCCTGTTTTAGTGAAACTGTATTTACAAAATCCTTGATTTTTCAGCATATCGATTTTTAAAACAATTTTTAGAAACACAATATTTGGTGCAATATATAATAAAATCTGGTAATTTCAATGTTTCAAACCCTCCCTTTTATTTATAGAGTGAAACACAACTTTGCAAAAGTCCTGTTAATAGTCTGAATCTGGGTCATTAAGATTTTTTGAAAAAATAACACCATCTTTATTTCCTGTTGTCCTACCATTCTGCTCAATAGTGGCTGTCGAAATCACCGTTTTTAATATTTGGGGATTGCCAGTATCATCGACTCGATAACGCCATGGTAAGGTAAGAGAATAACCGCCTCCTTGTGATAAGGCAGAATTTCCATTATTGTCTAATGGAATTGGTTTTATGGTGGCACAGACATCTTCATGGCTTGTGATATTTGCTTTTCTATACAAGGGATTATTTATTGTATCTTTACATTTTTGTAATTTTATCCAGCTACCAGGATTATGAATCAAAGGGTGGTCTTCTTGTAAAAAACCAGTAAATTGGTATTCTGATGTGCCGTTACTATTAGTACCCCATTCCTGCGTTTGAACTTTATAAAATGAAACATTCGTTGGAGTAAGTTGCCATTGTAATTTTCTACCAACCGATGCTATTCCTTTAATATGTTTTATTCCAGTTCCTGGTCTGGCAAAAAAGACTAACCCTATAGGTTCGAGTACTGTCACACTCAATGTTTCAGTATATTCTGTTGAGGAACCATTGACAGTTGCTTTCACTGTAATAGTTCCGGGACCCGCGGTGTTATCTGCTGTAACACGAATTCCCATCCCTCTGAGAATTTTTCCTGATGTTGTTATTGACGTAATATTTATTGTAGCATCGGGAGGATTAACAGGAACAACTTGAATATCTGCAATTTCACCCACTCCCATTGCCGTTTTACTTCGTCCATCAAAATCATCACCGGGAGTAAAATCAAGGACAATATTAAATTTAGCATTTAATTTATATGATGCTTTTGCTGTCCATTCATACTCTGGTAGTGGTCCACTTGGTCCTGGAGCAGGAACATATCTTACTCGTCCTGAAAAATTAGGTACAAAAGTTCCAACACTCCCAGAATTAGGTGTTCCTACAAAAGTTGCTATAGAAGTAGCCAATCCTGTTCCAGTCCAAGAACTACCGGATTCTGAAAGATCATCAATTCGGATCATGATACCGTCGCTACCCACGGTAAATTTAAATTTTCCCTTCAATGCTCCTGAATGTCCTATTGTTAACGGATGTATTACAGGATCGTTGGGGGCTGTACGGCTAACTTGACCTTGAGCATATCCCAAAGAAGGAAATACCAAAAAATAACCCAACAAGACCAAAATAATGCAACTAATTTTTTTTAACATATAATATTTCTTTCATTTAAATTGTGGATTAGTTGATCTCCTAACTTTTTCTTTTCTCTAAAAACGTACTAATTCTTAATAGAATTGTTTTCATGTCATCACAATATGGTCCTGTCGGATTGTTTTTGAGAGAGAAATTATAAAGTGTTTGAATTTGTTTCATATGCTCTATTGTCATATTGACGTTTTGTTGTATTAATGCCTCTTCTGCTAAATCGGCATATAATAAACCAAGAACGAAAATAGCATACTCTGTCTCTTCTGTTTCAGGAAATTTCTGAATCAAATATTTATACATCTCAATTTTTTTGGAGATAATATTGGGATTATCGTTCGCATCTAAACGATTAGCAAAACCAAGAACCACACGGGCTTCACTTGGTGTTCCGACAAATGCTTTCAATTTTGGCTCAAGATAGGCAATTTCGTCAATATTTTTATCCCAACAAAAACACGAGAAAATTGCAAAACAAATATACGCTTTCTCGTTATAAGAAAGTGTTCCCAAACTGCCGGATTCAATCAAACGGTACATGACAAGTGCCTTTGTCGGTTCCTCCGCAAGATAATACAAATCGGCTAACAATACCGCCAAACGTCGTTTCGGGTCTTTGAAACTTGCCATCTCGTCAGGTGTTGCAAATAATGCACCTGGTTGATGTTTAATTCGTTGTATCAATCGATAATGTGTTGTCGCGTTTTTCCAACCGGCTTTTTCTTGTTCCGCATAAAAATCTTTGTCAATAATAGCGATTTTATCCCAAAATTCTTTTGCCTGCTCATTGTTATTGTTTGCAAAAGCAATCAATCCCTGGACTAAAGCAAGGTCTTTTTGTTTTGAATTCATGTACCACGAACAACTTCGACGATTAAAAAATTGTCCCGGTTTCGGTTGTGATAATTTTACGTTTGTCCAACGGTCTTTGTAACGTTCTTCTTTTGGTGGTTGAGAAACTTTTCGGACTGATTCCGGTAATTCAAAATTTTTTAGGTCTTTGTCGAATTG
>JAITIZ010000604.1 GCA_031279215.1 Planctomycetaceae bacterium | reverse complement strand
TCCCAATGTTGTGTTGCCGGAAACAACCAGCCGGTCACTGCTCCCAACTCCCCAACCGCCGCCGATAATTTCTCTTTCGTCGTTCATCGGAAGACCGGTATCAGGGTCAATGTTCCAAGGAACATTCGGGTCAGGCGTTACTAAAGTCAGTTTTTCTGTGGTAGGATTTCCTGTTACGGAGTTAATCCCATTAATAGTGTCAGTCGTCCAATAAGGATGAGAATCCCACTCAGGTGAAGTAGCGGTCGTTTCTCTGCCATCGGAAATAGTTACTTCATACACGCTATCACGGCTACTCAAGTCGAGATTACCGGCAATAGCAAGCGTTCCGATTCTCCGTCCGATAATTTCGCCGCTCTCATCATAACTGAATTCTCCATATCCGTTGTTGGGACCGGGGGCAATAATTCCCTGATTAACGAAAGTTCCGTTTGCAATAAAACCGATTCCATCACCGCTATAGGTTCCAAAATCGTCTATAACAGTACTATCGAGTATTTGTTCGGCACCGACCCAAACATCTCCTTCACCGGAAAAACGACCATTATTGATGAAAGTGTCGATAACATACATCTCTGGTTTTTTGCAATATTTCGCTGGAATTTCTCTGATTGTTTCATATTTTTGGGGGAAGAAATAAACCGTGAAATAAAAAATATGTATTTTTTTGAAATTCACAAAATATCCCAATTTGTTTGTTTTGCCCATTTCAACATTCATTAAGTCAAATTAAATATCCTTATTTTAGCCCAATATCCACAACCCAATTCTCAAAAACCTGGTCTCGGTTTTCTGATGATCCGTATTTGCTTTATGGTAACTTCTAAAAACTAATATTAGGAGGAACGCAGGCGTCTCGCCTGCACTGTTTTTTTACAAAAAAAAAACCTAAAAATACGGTCGAGACGACCGCGTTCCTTCTAACAATAAATTTTTACATTAGGTTTTTAGAAGTTCCCTTATGGTATTGCTTTTAACAGCCGTCATGTTGAATGCGAACTATAAAGCGTATCGTGGTAAAGGAATCGGAGAAGCCGAAGATGATTGGAAATCAATTCTGGATGACAATTTTTACGTACAATTTTGTTTGCAGTGTTCTTTGTAAGGCGGTGGTCAGATCGGGAATATTACCGCGTCGGTTTAGTTTGTAAGACGTTTAATCTTCGAAGACGATTACCGAATGTTCCGTCAGAATATCGAATAGTTCTTTGGCATCTTTTTGTGTGAACCGAACAGTTGTTGCCAATGGATCACCGGGTTGCGGACGATCAGTTCCGTAAAGAACAACACCGTTATTTAAAGTCAATGATTTTTCGTTCCACGTATCTGTTTTTGAAATGATGTAAAATTCGCCGCGTAAATGTTCAATCCGTTCCCCCAAAGCAACAGGAAAACGCCCCGCATAAAGACCGCCCAAAATCAGTGTTAACTCCCGGTGTTCCGCGGAAATTTTAGCGTCAAAATGACCAACAACCACCTTCAATTCTGTTCCCGGCTCCAAAGGTCGTGCGCCGGTAAGACCATTGATTTTCATTAACAACGCTGGGGAAAGATTGAATGTCTGAGCAATAGAATCAACCGAATCCCCCAACCTAATTACATACGGTAATTCCAAAATATGAGCGTTACGCGAATAAATCACATTCAACGCCAAACGATCCAGCAACGGCATCATATAAGCCTTTTCCGCCGCATTCAACTCCTGATGTTCATAAAGGCGACTCAATTGTACAAAAGCGTTACGAATTTTTGTTGTGTCCCCCGATTCAATCAACACCGTTTGGGCTTTGATAAACCGTTCCACCGTTTCACGAATTACCGTAACAGTTTGTTGTTCTGATATTTCGGTTGTTGGCGAAACCGGAGAACTGTCAACCGCAACAAACGGAATCGCATCTATCACTTTGGTTTCAGTAACCAATGATTTTGTGTTTGTAAGTTGTCCTTCGGTTTCCGATAATACGGTTGGTCGTTCCGGTTCAACCGGTAAAACGGTAGTTACAGGAATGATATCTTTGGCATTATTTTTTTCTACTTTCTCGTTTTTTTGGGGAACAAAAGAAATCATTGGTTGTTCTTCGTTTCCCAACGGTAACACCGGAGCAAAAGTAATATCTGTATGAATTGAAGTTTGCCGATAATCATTCAACTTAAACGGAGAATATTTTTCTTCCGGCAAGGGCGAAGTCTGTGGATACAAGCGTTTTGAGGAATTAGTTGGGACGGAAGCGGCAAACAATGCTGTGTTTTTTTCAAAATCGACTGAAGTTACCGGAGTTGTGGAAGTTGTAGCTGTTTGTTTTATTTTCTGCGGCTCTTCCGTAACAACCGGAAGACGTTTAACTCGATTACCCGAAACAATAACTTTTCCGGTATTATTTGGTAAAACGGTTCTTTGTTCGGTGTGGGCGAGTTGTGTAGTAAAAGGCGGCGAAACGGGAGCAGAAACGACGGAAGCCAAAAACGGATCAACCGGTTTTGGCAATGATTCAAGCGATTCGGCGGGGTGTTCCACAACACCCAAACCCTTCCATGAATCAGAAATCTCTGCGGAGGGCACAAAAACAACCTCTGTAATCGGTCCATCCCAAGTAATCGATTTATCCGGCGGAGGTGACGGAGGAGGTATAGGTGTTTGTAACGGAAGCATTGGGACAATGGGAACTGATTGTAATGGAACCGTTTGATTTGGAATTGATGAAATCGGAACTTGTTGATTCGGCAATGATGAAACCGGAACTTGTTGATTCGGCAATGATGGAACCGGAACTTGTTGATTCGGCAATGATGGAACCGGAACTTGTTGATTCGGCAACGATGAAACCGGAACTTGTTGATTCGGCAACGATGAAACCGGAACTTGTTGATTCGAAATCGGTTGATTCGGAACTTGTTGATTCGGTAACGATGAAACCGGAACTTGTTGATTGGGAACGGGTAAAATCGGAACTTGTTGATTGGGAACAGGTAAAAATGGAACCTGTTGAATGGGAACCGGTTGTGATGGAGCGGAAGAAGTCGGTATTGTTTGAGCCGGATCGGGAATGGCAAAAGGTGATGCGATAACAGGTTCGGAATAAGCCGCAACAAACGGCGGGGCTTCGGAGGTTGCGGTAAACGTCGGAGCTTCGGAGGTTGCGATAAACGTCGGAGCTTCGGAGGTTGCGGTGAACGGCGGGGCTTCGGAGGTTGCAGTGAACGGCGGGGCTTCGGAGGTTGCGGTGAATGGGGGAGTTTGGGGTTCTGGGGTCAAGCCTGGAGTTTCCGAACCGGTTAACGGCAACGGAGCCGGAGATGACAAAGAAGTTGGGATTCCGAAAGAACCGGGCGGTACATTGGAACCTTGAATTTGTGACGGCGAAACAAGAGGAGGAACTCCTTGAACCAAACCATGCGCCCCAGAAAGTCCTTCATCTGTTGCCGATTCCGATGCCGAAATACCTATCTCTTCCAAATAACCAATATCTTCCGAGGGGACATTCAACTGCGGTGCCTTTTTCAGTAGCGCATACCCCCCAACAACCGCAAGGCAAAGCACTAAGGCAACAACAATTCTTTTAATAATTTTCACGAACATCTCCATAATTGGCAAATCAATCTTCCCCAAAACTCTTTTTTGTTTATCCGCATTTCTGCGCTGAAAAAGAGAATTATTGCATAATACACAAAAATTCGGTTTTATTTCCAGATCAATTTTCAAAAAAAAGCAAAATTTACAATATTTTTTTCTTTTTCTAGAACTCGTACATTAGTTGTATTGAACAGTGAAAGGATAAAGTTTAAGAAATGAAAACCAAATAATTAAAATACAAAGAATACGCAAAATATTTAGACAATTGCACCGGAATTTTATCACAATGGTTATAACTCCGCTTGCAACACTTATCACTATTCCCTATTAACTCATGTTGCACTTTCAAGATAATTGTCAAGAAGTTTGTTTTAGTTTATAACCAGAGAGGAGGGACAAGAGAGTAGTTGAGAGTGGATAGTTGAGAGTGGATAGTGTCGTTTGGGTAGTAATCCGCATGCGACACTATCCACTATCAACTACTCTGGGATTAAGAGGAAAAAATAAAAAAACTACTGAATCATTACGAAATTCTACCTAAATTTAACACACCAGCTTGGGAACACTAGAAAAATTTTGGGGGAGGGATTGACACGTTTTAACTTATTGTGTAATATTCCAAACATAATTAAATTTCTGTTTTTTAATTTCGTCATTTGGAGATCAAATTATATTTTGAAAAATAAATCGCCCGAATTTTTATCCGGGTGTTAAAAAAATCGAGTACGTCAAC
>JAITIZ010000431.1 GCA_031279215.1 Planctomycetaceae bacterium | reverse complement strand
TACCGGTTTTGAAACAGGTTTTCAACATAGTTTTGAGCAAGTAAATAAACACAAAAAACAAAAACGCCTAAAAGTATTTTACATAACACTAGAAAATATAAAGACTTACGAAACAAGCGGTTTTCCAATTCGCACAAAAAATTCGCAATGGCCAGTGAAAAAAAACGACATTAAGACAAGAGTTTGCCTATCCTATGAATATTTCTTGCGTACACTACACTACACTACACTACACTACACTACACTACGGAATCGTTACCAATAACTATTCACGCACACCGATATACACAAACAATAACACAACTGCGGCAGCAAGAAACACTTGATATTGTTGTCGGAATTTTTTTCGTTGTTCAACCTGATACTCTCCGCCTTTCAACCGGCTAAGATAATCCATGTAAACCCGACCAAGATCAAAAGTTCGTGTATCTGCCGAAATATACACTCCTTCTGTTCGTTGGGCGATTTCTTTGAGGGTTTGTTCATTGACTTTTGACCAAACTTCCTGCCCATTGTGTTTCAGATAAGTCAGGTTACCGGCAACATCACGAACAGGAATACGTCCCCCCTCAACCGTATCACCAACTCCAACCGCCAAAATACGAACATTTCGCGCCGCCGCATCTTTAGTGGCAACAAGCGGCATTGATTCCAGATCATCACCGTCGGTAATCAGAACAATCGCTTGATCACGATTCGATTCCGGCGGCATTGTACTAAGTGCTTTGCGAATCGCATCACCAATCGCTGTCCCGCCGCGCGGTGCGGAGTTGGTATCTACAGAGTCAAGAATTTCATTATAAAAACCATGATCTGTTGTCAACGGCACCTTAACGACGGGTTTACCGGCAAAAACAATTAAACCAATACGATCACCAACAACACATTGCAATAAATCTTTAATATCCGATTGGGCGCGTTTGAGACGATTGGGAGCAACATCTTCCGTAAGCATTGAGCGGGAAACATCAAGCAAAACAAAAATGTCCGCACCTTTTCGTGACACTTCCTCAAAGTAAACCCCAAACATCGGTCCAGCTGCCGCAAGTAAACCAAGTAACACCGCACTCAATAAAACGATTGACCGAAATAGAATACGAATACCGTCACGTTTAGGCATTAACCGTTCATGCATTGTGATCGCAAGGAAACGCTCGGCAGCCCTGCGTTTCTTCTTATAAGCGTAACGAAGTAAAACCGCTAACACCGGAATTAACCAAAGAAATAAAAGAAAAAAAGGTCGATCAAACATTTTATAACCATAGTACAAAAAAAAGTTTTCCCCATACCTAAAAGATCTGTAATGATACCAAATCTTTACTTTGCAACAATTCCTCCTAAAGAATTTTTCCCAATGTTGTCCTAGTGTTCCCAGACTGGTTGTTAAAATGGTTAAAAATTTTCAGGTGATTTCGGCATTTTGTGGTCTATTGTTCAGGCGAATTATCTAGAGGTAGGTGATGTTTCGCCGAAATATTACGTCGGCGTACTCGCCGACTTGCCCCTGGTTTAACTAAATGAACACTCCAACATGTGAACACTAGAGGATTTTGGGGAAAAGTGGAAAATTCCTGCTCTGGCGGTTGCGCTTCGTTTGACCGCCGGTTAGGCACTTCACACCCCTAGCGGGGTTAAGAAGGAAAAATAAAATCGCTTCGCTGCTGAATACTGAATGCTGAATACTTACAAAAAATTTTCCAAATGTAACGAATCTCCCAATTCGTTCACAATTTAAGAAGAAAACAGACCGGTAAAATCGGTGTGATTGCCAATCTCCGTAATCTTCTATCAAAATTGCAGAACAGATTAAATATCTTGGATAAATAAATAGTATAGGTAATATAAGGTAATAAGTTGAGGAGAAATTTTATGAAGTTCTTTTTGAGATTTAAAATACTGTTATTCATTCCGTTTTATTGTATTGGTTCTGTGTTTGGTCAAAATGTTTCGGAACTAATTCCGTCCAAAACACGGGAATTGACAATTCCTTTTGAAGTTCGTCTTGATCGTTCTGCTGATCCAATCAAAGAAGTTGAACTTTTATATTCTCCGAATCGCGGTATTCATTGGCATGCCTCAAACCGGAAACCATTGGATGCCGGAAAATTCAGTTTTAAAACCGAAACAGATGGCGAATACTGGTTTGCATTTCGAACGATTACTCTTTCCGGTGCTATCAAACAATCTTCTACCAATACTCCTATTCGTGTGTTGATCGACGCAACTCCCCCAAAACTCGCCTTTGAAATAAAACAACTGGATTCAGGAGAACTGTTCGTCGTTTGGAAAGCCGAAGATCGACATTTTCAAATGAAACGTCCAGATTTTGCTGTTTCCAATTCTATTGGTTCGAACACCGGTTTGGAAAAGAGTTGGACACCATTGAATATTGACGCACGGAATATTCGTGTGATTGATTCCGGTTTGGAAGGGAGTTTCCGTTTTTTGCCGGAAAACGGAAACTCCCAACTGGAACTGCGGGCATCAATTCAAGATTTTGTTGGTAATCGGGTTGAAAAAACGAGTTCGGTAACTATTAAACCGGTTCAACATGAAAAAATACCGCAACCTAATATTCCGGTTATGAAGGTCATGCCGGAAAATACGACAATACTAAAAACAGATTCTATATCGTTACTGCCGGAACCGTTGACACCGCCCAAACCTGTTCGGATACAACAACAAACAAAAAATAAAAGTAATAAAATTAACAACAACAACAACAACAACAACAACAACAACAACAACGATAATAGTTCATCGAAAAATTTGCCGCTACAAAAATCCGATGAAGCAAAACCGGAAATGATAGAAAATATTCCAGAAACAGAAAAGAATAATACAAATAAAAATGATACGGATAAAGATGATAAAAATAAAACAAATTTACCGATTCCAATTCTTGTATCGCCGGATGGAAAAGTTGCCGGAATTTCGGAACAAATAAAAAAACATCAGTCAGTCATTTTAAGCCAATCAGATAAAATGACCGAAGAACTTTTGACAAATATGGGAACATTTTTTGAAGGAGGTTTGCCGGCTGAAATAACCAAAACAGTTCCAAAAACATCGGCAACACTAGATTCTGCCGATACACAATCCAATCTTTTGCAACCGGTTGTTGGTCAATCTGTTGTCCGGCAACCTGCGGCGAAATCACTAACAGAATCGAAATTACCGGTTGCCGGCAATATTACGGGAATTTCATTGAACAACACTTCAACTCAACCGCAAATTATTGTCAAATGGAATGTTGGTGATGTACCTTGGCAGGAATCCCAAATTGATATATTACGTAGTTCTTCCATGCAAGGACCTTGGCAACCGATTGCCATTAATCTTCGTAACAACGGCGAATATTGGTGGTTTCTGACATCGTTAGATTTGACTCCGTTTTTTATTATGGTTCGTATTCGCAACATTTATAACGGGACGACTTCCGATATTACTCAATCGCCCATTGAAATTAATCCGACTCTTTTGAAACAAGGTTTTTTACATTGAAACCGTTGCGATTTTAATCCGGTTTTACAACATCTTACACCACAATTTTCGTAATATTTCATCGAAGTTTTCGTAAATTTGTTTACGGATGGACATTAAAAGGTAAGCAACCGTTCGGCGAAATATTGCCTACCCCTTACATAAATCGTAACATAATGAGTCTATATCTGTTTGGGTATGGTGTTTCGACTTTTTTGTTTTAGAAAACCGTGTAACTGCCAATCGCCGTTTTCAAGGATTTCCAGAAACGAAAAAGAATTATTTTTCAAACCGGAACCTTCAATGACCGCAGAAAGTGTACAATAAGGAATACCGGCGATCTCCTTGTAGTCACCGCTATGTTCATGACCTTGCAAAACAAGCCGAACTTTGCCGGATTCTTCCAATAACCGGCGAACACGATCCGCATTTTTAACAGCAATCGGTTTTTGGTTGTCAACATCCAAACGTTGATGCAAAAAAACAATCGCCGGTAATTTCGTTACAGACAAATCCGTTTTGAGCCAATCAAGTTCTACCTCCGGCAATTTCGTGTCTGTCCATTGGGCATTGTTTCGACCATAAGGTACACCGTCTTGTCTAAAACAAGCATCCAATACAATAAAATGATAACCGTTTTGATCAAAAGAAAAATAAGATTTTTTTTGATCAATTTCACCGAGAAATTCATCTTTTGTTAGCGTTTCAACACAGTGATTGCCGAGTACATAATATCGTTTGTCCGAAATTTTTTGTAATTCGGTGTTAATGATTCGCAGATGTTTTTTATCTGTTTCGGGAACTTTGACCGTATCGATCAAATCACCAAGTTCGACAAGAAAATCAAGTTTCCGTTGACTCAATTCATTGGCAGCCGCTGCAATTTTATCAGGTGACTCCCGATAATATCGGCTTCCGGCATGTTCTTTGTCGGCATAATGAATATCCGTCAGTAAACCGATTCGGAGTACTGTTTTTTTCGTTTCTAAAACTTCGGCTTGAAGACAAAATGGAGAAACAATAGCGGTACTAAAAATAAGCGTTCCTTGATAAAGAAATGCCCTACGACTCAACTGTTTATTGGATTTGTAATATATACTCATTATATTTAAAAATTCGGTTTTTATTTTTATAACTCAAAATAAGATTAACAAATATTTAAGCGGTTTCAAGTAAAAAAACGCTGATTGTTTTATATTTGTTACGTAGGGCGTTGCCCTACGCTATTGCCGCTTGCCCGTTGGGGGCAAGGATTTTTATATCATAACGTAAATTGTTAATATTTCCGTTGCAAAAAACAATAGAAACAACATTGAAAATCAATGTAAAAATTGATACAACAAAAAAAGTTGCAAAAATTGATCGTGCCATCGTTTTAAGGGGTAAAATTTGATGAACTTGGTAAAATTATTTGTGTTAATTTTCGGTTGTTAAATGAAAATTAGCGGTTTGGGTTCCATTGGGAGGAACAATAAAGATAATTCCTTCTGTTTGTACATTTTCTGGAATTTTGACTGGCGGTTGGCGTTGCGGTTCACTGTCACCAAGTAACATACTATCAGGATCAACCCAACCAATAATAACACGGTACTTTCCGACCGAAGTACCATTACGGGGATTTTCTTCGACTGTTTTTAGCAGAAATTTTCCCTGTACATTTGTCAAGCCCGACGAAGTCAACATCGTTTTCGATGTTTCTTCATGAATCGGTTGAAAAAATACTTGAAAACCTTCGAGCGGTTTTCCGTCCAATGTTACAATTCCAGAAACAGGAACAACTGGTAACTTGGTACTGCAACCGCATAAAAATAGTACAAAAAATAAAGTGAATAAACAGGTTTGTTTCATGGTAATAACTCTGATTAGGGGAATTTTTGTTTTTTTGAGATCACGAAACACACGAAATAACGAAATACACGAAAATTATCTAAAAAAAACTTTCGTGTTTTTCGTGTCATTTCGAGTGTTTCGTGTTAAAAAAAATATGACTGAATAGTTACAAAGTAAAATTAAGGTAAAGTAACGGTATCACCATCGCTGATGGAGGCGAGACAAACCCAAATATTTGACGGATCGGTTGTTTGCGTCAAAAATCGGACAGAACCGTCCCCCAAACCAATATTTAAACCGCCAAGATGATAGGCTCCGACGCTTCGGCGACATAATGTGTCTTGACTTCCAAATGTTGTCGGCATACCCGCTTTGCAAATCGAACGGCGATGATGAAAAAATGTTCCGGCATACGGTAACGCATGAGAAACAGCGAAATGACCATATCCGTTTGCCCAAAATGTTGCCCGTACAATTTCTTCTTCGGGAATATGGGCTTCAGCAATAACCACTGTATTGGAAGTCCCATCTATAATTGATTGAAATGTTTCGAAATAGAAAGAACCTTTGTTAGTTCCTGATCCTAAATCTTCACCGACAACATGGAGTGTACCAAGCCATTGTTTGGGCAAGTTATGATGTTCATCGGGGAGGTCAAACCACCCCTGATTAGAACTACTAACAGTAGCCCCAAGTGAACGTCCTGCAATTCCGCGATAAGAAGCGGTTGCCCAATCATGAGGTGTTGGAGAACCCGTTTGACCGTATCCTGGTCGAATTAACCGATTGATACCTTGATCGCTTGGGCAATTGTACGTCTGAATAAAGGTTTGTGTAAGTGTATTGTGCATCGCATAATTGGTCGGTTCAGTCGGAGTGTAGGAACTGTCATAGAGAGCCGATTGTTCACAGAACGGTAAGATCGCAATTCCCCATGTTGCCATATAACCGGCTTGCGGGTCATTTTCTTTACCTTTTTGTACAACTTTTCCGCCCGGAAAATTACCATGAGTGTCATGATAATTGTGCATTCCCAGTGTAATTTGTTTGATATGATTGGAACACTGCATTCGTCTTGCCGCCTCACGGGCTGCTTGAACCGCCGGCAATAGAAGAGCAATTAACACTCCAATAATCGCAATAACTACAAGTAATTCTACTAATGTGAACCCTAGAAATAAACGAATCTTCATAATTTTTCTCCTTAAAAAAGAAGTATTAAACTTTACAGATTACATAACAAATAATCTGCTTTTGTTACAAAGCGGGAAAAACGTAACGCCGAGAAACGGCAACAGAATATCGCTCTTAGATAGGAGCGACACGATTGCAAAAATAGGTTCATTCCCACCGGCAAAAGTGGTACATTACAGTTTTAAAACGTAATGCTGAATTATACCAAATGAAGTTACACGCGACGCTCCCTTATCGGGAGCTACGTAACATTGTAACTTCACGATAACTTTCTACCCGGAAAATCCGGTTGCCTGTAGAAAATTACAGTTCGCCGAAGCGATTTTGCAATAGTTGACGTACTCGATTTTTTTAATACCCGAACAAAAATTCAGGTAATTTATCTTTTAAACGTAATTTGATCTCCAAATATTGAAAAATTAAAAAACTAAAATCAATAGGATTGGAATTTTACACAATCAGTTAAAACCGGTCAAGACCGGTAATAGAAAAAAAAATGTAATCTATCAGTGGAATAATTGTTTTTTCTCTTAGCCCCGATAGGGGCGTCTGGATTTTTTACGGAATCGCCCGCCCCAACGGGGTGGGTTTAAGATTTCCCAAAAAACAAACGCCCTGAAAGGGCAACGGGAAGATCAAACCGTGTAAAATTTCCTAACGCCCTTTCAGGGCTACTATGGTTGTGATCTACCAATTATTCCACTGATATATTACAAAAGTTTTAAACACGAAATACACTAAATTTCACGAAAGACACGAAGACTATCTAAAAAAAATTTTGTGTTTTTCGTGTAATTTCGTGTGTTTCGTGTTTAAAAAAAATTAAAACACGCAATACACGAAAACTATCTAGAGAAAACAGACAAATATGTTGTTGTGTTATTGACAAGATACAATTTTGTTGTAAGATAATTTATTCATAACAAATTTGCAGCCAACACATTTTTTTCTGACAGTTCTGTTATTTTTTTACGTTTTATTATTTACTATACTCATTACACTTTAAATTTCGGTTTTTATTACAAAAGAGCTGTTCCCCCGAATCGCCCTGAACGGGCAATCTATTTAGTTGATAGTTGATAGTGGAGAGTGGAGAGTTGATAGTGTCGCATGCGGAATGATTACCGTTTTGGTAGTAATCCGCTTGCGACACTATCCACTATCAACTCTCCACTATTAACTACGATGTTGCCCTTTTCGGGGCGAAGACCTTTTTAAACTTAAACAATAATTCCACTGATAGATTACAAAAATTTATTTATCGTTTTTATCTAAAAAATTACAAAAAATTAAAAACGAATTTTAAAGTGTAATTGGTA
>JAITIZ010000426.1 GCA_031279215.1 Planctomycetaceae bacterium | reverse complement strand
ATTTGCTCATAAAAAACGAGTAAAAAAATAAAGAAAAATTTCCCATTTTTATGTCCAATTTACCCTTATTTTGTCGTATTTTGGTGAAAATTCAATGTTTTTGTTTTACAGTTTGAGTTATTAAAACCAATACATTATCTAATTTTCTATAATACACTTTTAAACCTCCTCTTAATCCAAATCAATAAATAAAAAAATGCCCGTCATCAAAAGTCAGTGTTAGAGAATTTCTAAAAACCTGCCTTATACTTTTTTTTGTAAGAATTGTAATTTCATGTACTTACGTTGTTTTCACCTATGGTTGTACGGGTTGGTTTGTTATTGTGTTGTTTTCGGTGGATTCTTGTTTTTTCGCGGATTCTTGTGCGGCAAGAACTTCTTGATATTTGGGCGGTTTCATTTGAATTCGTTTAAATCGAGTTGCTTTATCGGCGTCCGGTTTACTCAATAAAGCAATTCGAACCGCTTCATCCGCAATCGCTTTTTTTATGTCTAATATACGTATCGCACAAGTCAACTCTTTTTCAACTTCCGTAACATAATTCTGGTCAAAAAGAAATTGAGCCTTCGCTGCACAGTATTCGCAAAGTCCAAAAAAAGGAGGTGAATGAGGTGTATAAGTTGTTTCAAAAACAGAGTTTTTAAGAGTATTTCCAACAGTATTTTCTGTATCTTCCACAGGAATTTGTTTGAATGCCCGTGAACAAGGCGAATGAACAACTCCAAAATTAATACAATGACCGAATTGTTTGAGTGATTCCCAAGCGTCCCGACTTTTCTGAAGTTGTGCAAGAGCGGCGTCGCGAAGTTCCGAAAGTTGTCCGACTCGGTCTTCTGCCGATTCTTCATCAGCCACAGCGTTTCGTGCCTGAACTTGTTCCCCAATAGCGTGATTCAGAAACCGAACATACTCTTTGGACATTACAGCCGCAGGTTGACCGCGTCGGGCATAAGGATTCCCATGCGCATCGTATCCAAACTGCCGCACAGGAGCAATACTTCCCGCCGTACCACGATACCAGAGTTGACGTTGGCTCACTCCCGAAAGATATTGATATTCGTGTCCATAATCCGCTAAATGTTTTGAACAACGGTTACAGTACGGATCACGGCAACTTCGATATTTGTCTTTGCTTTCCCGATTAAGCAACTGTTCCCGTTGGAGCGTCCACGAACCCGAATGAATTCCGGCATGAAAATCATTGCGTAACATAAAATCAGAATAAAACGGATCCCTCACAAATCGATCACATGCCCAATAGGCATCGTATTGAGCTAAAACCCCCTCACCACCAAAAAACAAAATAATCATACCAATAAAAATTAAAAATATTCTTTTCATAATTATTTCCCCACAAAAAAACGGACTTGACAAAATTTTATTATCTCATTTTAGAATATAAATGAAGAGCAGGCAAAAAATACCTCTGTGTTTTTTAGAAAAATCTGGACTTTAATTTAATATGAACTTGCTTTTCCAGATTATTTGGTGTAAATTGCTACAAGTAAAATAAATCATCAGGAAAGAATTATCAGAGTTCTGGATTTTAACTTAGTAGAAAGTTAATCAATTTCGTAAAGTGTTAATCAATTTCACTAATAAAGTACAGGAAATAAACGGTATTATGGAAAAGTGTCCAGAGCCAATAGTTTCTTCTTATTTTCGTTGGAAAGATTTTTTTGATGTGACGGTTGCGTTTTTTCTGTTTATTCTGGCTATTCCGATTATTGTTTTGACTATTGCCATTGTTCGTTTAACTTCCAAAGGACCGGGTATTTACAAACAAGTTAGACTTGGTAAAGATGGTAAGGCATTTACAATTTATAAAATCCGTTCCATGCGGGTTGATGCGGAATTGGCGACCGGTCCTGTCTGGGCTGCCCGAAAAGATAACCGTGTTACATTGATCGGAAGGTTCATCAGAAAAACACATATCGACGAATTACCACAATTATACAACGTGTTACGCGGAGAAATGTCCCTAATAGGACCAAGACCGGAACGCCCCGAATTTGTCAATGAATTGGAAAAACGTATTGATGGTTATTTCAACCGTTTTTTGGTCAAACCGGGAGTAACCGGTTTGGCACAACTCAACCAAGCTTCCGATGTCAACTTAAATGATGTCCGCCAAAAATTAGTTTACGATTTCGAATACATCGAAAAAGCCTCACTTTGGTTTGATTTCCGATTAGTCTGCGGTTCTGTTCTCAAAGTTCTTCATCTTTGTAATCCTTGGACATTAAAATTATTGGGGCTTCATTACGATATTGTTCGATCACCTTGGTCAGTACCATTACAAGTCGCATCGCATATAATTCCCAAAAACGAAGAACGTTTGTCTGGAATCTTTGAAAAACGAGTTGCTTCGTAATTGAAAAACAAAAATTCTACTGAATAATTAACCTTGTTTCATATATTTCGTTTTTTTGCTTATTTCATATTTTGTAAAAATTGCAAACAATTACAGTTACGGATAAGAAATCACTGAAATATTTACTTTTAACTTTTTTTATTTTCAATGACAACGAATCTTATATTTCCCCAACTTCGTCCTTCACACACAAAAATTGTTGCCACAGTGGGACCTGCCAGTGATACGGAAGAGATGTTGGCAAAACTGATTTTGGCGGGAGTTGATGTTTTTCGGATCAACATGGCTCACGGCGGCACCGATCAGGCACAAACACGGCTTGATCGGATTCGGAGGGTTAGTCAACAAATTGGTGTAACAGTTGGAGTTTTGGTTGATCTTGCTGGTCCCAAGATGCGGATTGGCGAGATTCCCGGCGATATTTATCGGTGTACAACAGAGATTCCCATGAAATTTGTTCGGGGTAAAACAACCACAGAACCTCATACGTTCACCGCAACTTATGACCCTTTAATTGAGGACGTGAATATTCACGACAAAATTATGTTGGCGGATGGAACTGTCGTGTTGCAGGTTACGGAAAAAAACTCTGATTCTATTGTCTGTACGGTAATACAAAGCGGAACCGTGCGAAGCCGTCAAGGTATCAATCTGCCGGGAACAAAACTCAGTATTAAAACACTTCAACAATCAGATATTGATAATGCTCGATGGGCAGTTGGTGCGGGGATTGATTTTCTGGGGTTGAGTTTTGTCCGAAGTCCCGACGATATTCTCGAACTCCGTGAAATTCTTGTTGAAGCTGCTTACCAAAACACAGGTCGTTGGTCGGATATTCCGCATATTATTGCCAAAATCGAAAAACCTGAAGCGGTTGAACGTATTGAGGAAATCGTGGATGTTACCGATGGAATTATGGTAGCGCGAGGCGATCTGGGTGTTGAGTTTGATATTGCTCAAATTGCGGTGGTTCAGAAAAAAATTATCGAAACTTGCCGCCGTAAATCAAAACCGGTGATTGTTGCAACGCAAATGCTTGAAAGCATGCATCATCAGACATTGCCGACCCGAGCCGAAGCGACTGATGTTGCCAATGCGATTTTGGATGGAACTGATGCTTGTATGTTGTCCGGTGAAACGGCGGTTGGTGAATTTCCGCTTCAAACCGTACAAATGATGCACCGAATTGCGGTTGAAACGGAAAAGGTATTAGCGGAACATTGGGCGTTTACGCATCGCCTGTCCCGAACAACCTCTGTTACTCATGCCGTTTGTGATGCAGCGGTAACTTTGGCAGATGAAATCGGCGCAGCAATGTTACTTGTTAAAACCCAGTCAGGAAAAACCGCAATGGCTATTTCAAACAAACGTTGTTTTACTCTTTGTGTTGGAACGAGTTCCAATATTCGGGCATTGCAACGAATGAATCTTTACTGGGGAATTTTCCCTCTCATCAATGTACCGGAAAATCCGCAGGAAAATCTGATGAGTGTAATCGAAACCGGAAAAACAACCGGATATCTAAATCATGGTGATCGTGTTGTTCATGTTTTGGGAATTACGGCAGAAAGCGGTTACCGGAATGTTTTGTATGTTCACGTCGTCGATTGATTCTGGAATCATGTTACAGAATAAATAAAAATATCACCCAATTTATAGGTCATACAAAAAAAACGTTTGATAAATAATTACGTTTAACAAATAATTGTGTTTAGCAAACGGTTACGTTTAGAAATAGTAATAAATCGTAATCTATCAGTGGAATTTTTGTTTTTTGCTCTTAACCCCGCTAGGGGTGTGAAATGCATAACCGGCGGTGAAGCGAAGCGCAACCGCCGGAGCAGGAACTCCCCCATTTTCCCAAAGCCCTGCAAGGGCGAGATAATAGTTGAGAGT
>JAITIZ010000365.1 GCA_031279215.1 Planctomycetaceae bacterium | reverse complement strand
GACATAACAAACACCAATAAATTCAGCGGTGCCGGAACATTGAATAAAATCGGAACACAAAAATTAACCTTGTCCGCAGATAACGCTTTGAACGAAACTCTCGATGTCAATGTCAATGCCGGTGAACTCGAATTAACCGGAACAAATAATAATTACACCGGAAACGTCAATCTCGCAACTTCAACAACGTTAATCGTAAATAGTAACACCAATTCAACATTCGCCGGAACAATAACCGGTAACGGAAATTTTGAACAACAAGGAAGCAATTCGTTGACCCTCACCGGAAACAATACCGCAACAGGAAATTTTAATCACCTGAACGGTACGGTAAACTTGCAAAGTAATTGGAACGGAAATTATTACCAATCCGCAAACGCAATTCTCAATCTTGGAAATTCAGTAAAAATCGGCGGTGATGCGGAAATTTTAGGAGTTGTCAATATTGCCGATAAACTCGAAGTCGGCGGAAATTTTACGTATAAAAATACTTCAGACGCTCTCGATTTAACCGGTTCAAAAAGTGTTGCCGCCGGCAAAACTTTTGAACTGGAAAACGGTACAAAAATGAATTTCACCATCGCCCCCAATAAAATTCAAGCCGATACCGTTATTCTCAACGGTGAAATAACTGTTATCAATACGTCCGATATTGCCGACGGACAAATCCATAATGTTATCGTTGCAAATACGACTCTTTTGGATCAACCTCAACTAAACAGTCTATTCACATTGTCCCAAAAATTACTAACATCAACCGAACCGTTTTACAGCTCTGACGGGAAGTCAATGGGAATTACGAAATATTCTCAATCTGCTGAACAATACACCATCGATAATCATTTCAAAAATAATCAAACACAAATTGCCGGATTGCTTGATAATTATGCGTCTATTCAATCAACCTTGTATTCGCTTGATAATCGTGAACAACTCGAAAATTTGATTCGACCGCTTCTTGTTACGGAAGTTGCGGCGGAGGCGGATAACTTGCCCATGCATCATCCGTACTTTCATGTCTTCAATCATCTTGCGAACCTTCCGCTCAATAATTTCCGAAACGTCAATAATTCTCGTTCCGCTAATTTCAACGGCATTGTACGCGGTCAATCGCCTTGCAGCCCAATAAACCGCCGCGAAAACACTAAACGTGAATTTTGGTTCGAAGGCTATTATCGTTCCGAAAAAATCGACGGCAACGCCAACGCCCTCGGTTACAAAACTTCACACGGCGGACTTATGATTGGGGTTGATCAGGTTATTGGTAACAGGTTGATGACGGGACTTGTTTTCGGTTACGGCAATCCGCACGTTCAACATTCTGCCGGTCAAATCGAAGCCGACGATTACACACTCGGACTTTACTCAAGATTGAAATTGTCAAACGTTTCGGAAATTTATCTCAACTCCTTTGTAGGTTACGGGAATCAACATTACGAATTACGCCAAAATTTCACCAACTCCAACACCAATTACAACGGCGATTCATTCTACGCCAGTTTGGAATTATACCGATCTTTTCATTTGCGCAACAAAATAATTCTTTCACCGCTTATTGCAATTGATTTCCAAAAGGCGTGGTCGGAGGGGTTCAAGGTTAATGTTACGGACTTGCCGTTGTCGGTCAACAAAAACGATCTTGACCAAACGGTTTTACGAATCGGCGTTAATTCGAGTTACAAGAACTTGCGGACACGTCTGCAATACGGTTATCAGGTTGCCGGCGATTTGTACAGTATTTCCCGAACCTCCATTACCGGAAATAACACCAACAACAACCGCATCATCACCGGTGTCCATCTCGGCCGTAACACGTTAAATCTCGGCTTCGGCGGTGATTTCAAAACCGGTAAACGTACAAAATTATTCGCCGACTACGACTTCGACCTCGGTGAACATTCCACCTCGCATACCGGTCAATTCGGTTTCGTACGCGATTTCTGATAGTGGAGAGTCATTGTCTATTTTGGTCCGCAGATTTACGCAGATTTTCGCAGATTTTCGATCTTCGTGGATTTTCACGGATTATTTTTTGAGAGTACGAAATAACAAAACAAACAAAGGAAGAATAGACAAAAAATTATTTTCAAAAAAGTTTTAAAAATAATCTGCGAAAATCTGCGCAATCTGCGGACAATTTAAATAGATAATTACTATCCACTATCCACTCTCCACTATCAACTATACTCAATCTTGTTATCAATTGGTTGTTTTTATATTGCCATTCTCGCCGACTTGACCCTGTTGACGGACGGAAATGAAAAACCAACTACCTTTTGTTTAACTAAATGAACACACCAGCCTGTGAACACTAGGGCAATTTTAAACTATTATTGAGATATAGTTTACAACAGTTTACGGCAAGAGATTTTCCCGCCTTGTTTTGAGATTTTTTACCTGATTTTATTCAGGAGTGCGGGAAAGAGGATTTGAACCTCCACTGAGTTGCCCCAACCAGGCCCTCAACCTGGCGCGTCTGCCAATTCCGCCATTCCCGCAAAATGTAAGTAGAATGTAAATAGGGAGAAGTAATTCTACAACTTCCCAATAATACGTCAAGACGGGGTTAACCACAAAATTTGTATAACAAACCCAAACAGTTATTTATGTCATTGTTAATATTACTGTGTTAATATTACTGTTATTGTTTTGTTCCTATCTGCCGTGTAATGTTATGTTTTTATGTTTAATGTATGTTCTTATGTTTACAGCGTAACAACACCAACACCAACAACCTGCGTATCATGAGTAACTTCCGTATAACTCAGAACAATAAGACCCGGTATCGTTGCGCTGGTCATTTGTTTTAGGGCGGTTCGAATTTGGGGATTCACCAGAACAACCGGCGGTAAATTCATTTGTGTTAGTTTGTCCAATTCCGGTAAAATCTTTTTGCAAAGATGTTCAATAGCATTCGGTGAAAGCCGGATGTACAAACCTTGTTCTCCGTGTTCAAAACCGGCACGAATCTGATCTTCCAACGCCGGATCAAGCAACACCACATTGAGAACATTATTTTCGTCACGGTATCGTGTGCTGATGGTTCTGGCTAATTTGGTTCTTACATAAGTTGCCAAAAGAATCGGGTCTTTTGTTTTCGTTCCGTAATCGCCAAGCACTTCCAGAATTGTTCCGAGTTGCCGGATCGGAACTTGTTCCCGTAACAACAATTGAAGAACTTGCTGCACCTGCCCCAATGTCAGAGTCTTTGATAAGAGTTCATCGACAACAGCCGGACTTGATTTTTTGAGTTCATCGAGCAAATGTTGAGTGGCATCGCGTGTCAGGATTTCATCGGCGTGTTTTCTGATTATTTCCAAAAGATGTGTTGCAATAACCGCACCGGGTTCGACAACCGTGTAACCGAAAATTTCCGCCTGATCTTTGGTAACACCATCGATCCAGAGTGCCGGAGTCCCAAACGCCGGATCAAGAGTTTCAATTCCCTGCACCCGACCAGTCGCAACTCCAGAATCCATCGCCAGATACATGTCCGTATAAACCATACCAAACGCAACCGGTTGTCCCGCTATTTTGATACGATATTGAAGTTGGTCGAGTTGAAACGAATCGCGAATCCGTACTCGCGGTAAAATAATTCCGATTTCCGCCGCAACCTCTTTGCGAAGCCGATGAATTCTGTCCAGCAAATCGCCGCCGCGAGCCGGATCGGCAAGAGGAATCAAACCAACTCCAATTTCCAACTCCATCGGGTCAATTTTGAGATAATCTTCAACTTGTTCTTCCGCTTGTTTTGTTTTTTCCGCTTCTGCCTTGGCGGCGTTATTTTCTTCCGCTTGCTGAATATTTTTAGCTTTTCGTTTCATCAGCAAAGCAAGACCAATCGAACTCAACGCAATTGTCCAAAGCGGCATTTTCGGTAAATCCGTCAATGTCAGAATTACCAGAAAAAAAGCGGTCAACGACAACACAACCGGTTTTGAAAGAAGTTGCCGGACAAAGAGTTCGGGCAGATTGGTGCTGTAACTGCTTCGTGTTACAAGCAAACCGGTTGCAATCGAAATCAGCAACGCCGGAACCTGACTTACCAAACCATCGCCAATAGTTAAACGTGTAAAAATGGTTGCTGCTTCCTGCAAACCCATTCCGTATTCGACCATGCCGATAAATAATCCGCCGAGAATATTGACCAATGTAATCACAATTCCGGCAATCGCATCACCACGAACAAATTTACCAGCTCCATCCATTGCGCCGAAAAAATCCGCTGCCTGAGTAATTTCTTCGCGTCGCCGTTTGGCTTCACGTTCATCGATAATTCCGGCGTTCAGGTCGGCGTCGATAGCCATTTGACGTCCGGGCATTGCGTCCAATGTGAACCGCGCCGCCACTTCACTAACCCGTGTTGCGCCTTTCGTAATCACAACAAATTGAATGACAACAATAATGACGAAAATAATCAATCCGACAATAATACTTCCACTGGCAACAAAATCGGCGAAATTTTTGATAACTTCACCGGCAGCGTGTTCCGCATCAATATTGGCGCGGGTTAAAATCAATCGGGTTGAAGCGATATTCAGAACGAGCCGGAATAACGTTGTTGCCAACAGAACCGACGGAAAAATACTGAAATCAAGCGGCTTTGTAACAAAAAGTGTTGTGAGCAAAATAATGACCGCAATAGCAATATTCATGGAAAGGAACACATCCATCAATGCAGTTGGCAACGGCACAAAAATAATCAGAATACTTGCAGAAATCACGAGCGGAAGAAGCAGGTCAACAACCCGTCCTTTTTTGAGAAACCCTTGAATTTGTGCAATGATGGAGTTCATAAACGGAACTATAAGAATTATACCCCAAAAAATCCAGACCAATTTTAAAAAAGAATTAGGAAAGAATGTCGCCAATGGACAAGTTTATACCATAGAGCGGGTTATTAGGATGATTTGCGAAAAAACGGTATTTTGTTTTGTCAAAACGAAAATTTCGTTATTTTCAACCTTTTTTCCCCCCGATTACGTATAAAAAGTTTGCTGTTTATTGTTGGGCATAAAGCCGCAATTAACATATTTCCGTAAAAACTGTGGAGAACAAAGGTGTTTTCGATGCAGGACGCAATGAATAAGATACAATTATTTTCTATTATTATATTGGGATTATTTATTGGAATTTGGGGTTGCGATACAAAACTCCAATCCTTAACTTCTTTGGATGTTGTTCCCATTTTACCTAATAACGTCGTAACAAATAATTCCGAAACAACTTCGGTATCTTTTCTTGACGATTATTCTCTGGGATTTGAAAAGGCGAAACAGGAAATGAAGTTAATACTTCTTTTCTTTACGATTCCCAATTCCGACGCATCGCAACGCATGATGGAAACAACATTTCATGATGAAGAAATCAAACGTCTTTCCAACCGGTTTGTATGTATTCGGATTGATGGTTCCAAAGAATCTGATTTTTGTAAATCGATTGGTATCAAGGGATTTCCAACTGTCCTTTTTATGACACCACAAGGTGAAGAACTCCAACGGCTCACCGGAAAACTAACTCCAGACCAACTCGCTCTCCCAATGCACGTAATGATTCAATCCCAATCCACCGCTGCTATTAAATCCAACACCACTATCCGAAAGTAATTTCAAAAAAATAATGAGGTATACTCAATCCTGTTATCAATTGGTTGTTTTTATATTGTTTTATATTGCCATTACATTTTCGGAAGGTAGGCAACTATAGGTGAAAGCCCTTCAGCGAAAGGTCGCCTATCTCTTGAATACTCGACGTAAGTCTTGGTACCATAAAGACTTACGAAAACATATAAGTGGCTGTTCACGGCCGGGTTCACTCCTCAAAACGGCGTTGTTCACCAGGAGCAGGAAGTGATGTTAAAATCTTGATTACAAACAAGTTATGAAATATCTCAGCACGAAACACGTTGAAATGTTCCCTTTAAAGCAGTTGATACGTTTCGTGTTAGGCATTGGCGGTATCAGTAACTGGATGCGTTTGTTCACCAACTGCTCTAAACCCATCAAGTAACCGTTGAAATGGAATAAATCATATTCGTCATTTCAATTTTTCGCTGTGTTTTATATCCTTTACGTTTAGATGTTTGAAACCGCTTCGCCATCTACATTTCCAACAGTGTATTCTCACGGATTAGTGTTGACATAATATTTACTCCATTTCATGTTTTGTGGTTGATAGGCAATAACAAATACACAGGATAACGATTTAGATTAATTTAGTACTACACACGTTTACACGTATTAATCTTTCCAACCGTTACGTCGAGCATTTTTTTCACAGTCAGACTTGTTCTTGTAACCTTCAGTTGATGCACCGACAATTTTACCGTTCGATGCAATACGGCGCCAACGCCATTCGCCAGCTTTATCTTGATAAAATTCCCATTTATCGTCCATAATAAACCTCCTTTCTGTTATCCAGCAATACTTGTTATTGCCTGCTACCACTATGCGCAAAACATAATTTTTGAACAAATTTGTCGTTTTTTGAATATTACCAAAGCGATAATTCGCTTCATTTCTCGTAGCACTTCTTAAAAATTATCCCCAATTCTATTACCGTACGGATCTTTTAAGTCATTTCAACTTTCCTGGACAAGTACACAATTTGGGCATTATGTAACGCAATCCATTCCGGCGGTACAAGCGTTACAACATTAATTGAGTCAATCGTTCCATCATACCAAGTTTCTTCAGCATAAAGTGTAACTTTTTTCCAAGTCGTAGAATCAACCGCTGTTGGTTGTGGTGTATCGTCCGTAGAAACAACAACACGCTCTCCAACTTTAATATCGGCAATTCGTGTGTGTTTATATTTCGGCGTTACTTTTTGTACAGTCGCAACATTTTGTGTAGGCGCAATCGTTGCAGGTACTCTGGAACTGGTAAAAAAATTATTCCAAAGATACGCACAAAAAAATAATGCTACCGTTACTAATAGGCAATGTAGTAACGTACCAAGTAGTGTTTTTTCATGTTCCGAATTTTGTGTACTCATATTTGTGCTTCTAAATAAAATGTTGAAACGAATTCGTTTTTAAATTATTTGAAATATTATTATTATTATTATTTCGTATTTTTCGTGTAGTAATAACCGTATGATAAACTAAAATTATAAAAAGTTATTTAACTATCTGCACTTTCCTAAAAGTACAGAAATTAAACGCCGCAATTTAAGCATTTTTTTTAATATTTTGCCCCAATACATCTACTTTTTGCTTTGATATAAAAGAAGTAAATATTTAAAACCCCTTAATTTTAAGCATATTTATTATTGTACTTTTAGGAAAGTGCAGTAACTATACAAAATTGTATTTAATTTAAATATATTAAAAAACCTTGAAAATACTGGATATTTTTCGTCAAATTTTTTGGAAAGTGCAGAGGATAAATAAAAACATTAAAATCCAAAAAGAAAAAAAAGTTACCAAATTTCACATTCAATTTCAATACTTCCCTCTTCATTAACTACTTTTGTCAAGCAAAATGCTTCCATACTTTTATCTTCATCAGAACGTTCGATAAAATTCGTAAGTAATTTTTTTACATTGGGAGTTGATTCTCTTGCCACTGAGTAAAATAATTCCTTAGGATCAATATTTATTAACAAACATTCATGATAAATAACTGCAATATCAATTAATGAATAGACACCTTTATTTTTCAAGATCAAATGAACGTACCCTAATTAATAGAATAACAAAAAATCATTGCAACACTATATCATAAAACAGCTTGCGATACAAATTGATACCGTCTTTTAACAGGAACATCCGTTACATGTTATTCCTGAAATTTGTTACTGCCTTTTCGTGTTATTGAGATATATCGTCTCAATACTCATCAATCCTTTTTCCTTTCACATAAGGGGATAAAAAATGTTTAACTATCGTTGGAATTTGCCTTTTCATTGCCGTATGTTTTTCTTACGGTAATTGTAAGGCACAGGAAGGTGCAAAACTGTCTGGAGGTTGGTCCCATTACAAGGCTCTCAACGATGAAGCACAAAAGATTTTTAAGGAGGCGACCAACAATCTTGTCGGTGTCCAATACACCCCGTTCTGCGTGTCGGAACAGGTTGTTGCCGGCAAAAATTATTGTTTCATCTGCCTTAGCACGACCGTAACACCTGAGCCGGTCGAGAAGAATGTCTATGTCGAAGTTTTCGTCGATCTTGGCGGCAAGGCGACCAACCCCAAATTCACGGAAGTACCGTCACAACCGCCTGTTGGTGGTTACTCGGTCTATAAACCGTTGACCGCTAAGGACAAAAATCTGTTTCAGGAGGCATTAAATGGTTATGTCGGGATAGGGTACACGCCATTTTGTGTTGCCTGGCAAGGTAGTGTACAGGGAGGTAATCCGAAATTTTTCTGCGAAGGAGAACCTGCTACTGCTGATCCTATTCCAGAGAACGACTTTGTAACTGTGAATGCAAAAGATCAGACAAAACCTGAGATATTGAAGACAGACAAGGTAAGTAAGAAAATGTTTCCCTATGTTCTGAGCCCCTCGAAAAAAGATGTTGAATAAAAATAACATTAAGGGGTAATAAACTTTTATCCGACCATCGTTTTTGCGGTGGTCGGGTTCTTTTAAACAGACTCGTGTTTTTATACAAATTGAGATTCTATAATCGAAACGAAATTATATCTCCACCGAATTTATCATTCCTCAAATTAGTTGAAAGAATTTTCATCTATTTTTGTAAGTGTGATTCATGAATTTGGTAAACCCACATAGAATATCCAATTCTATCAACAGGTTCTTTTTCTTTGAGCCAGTCATATTTTCCATCTTTATTATAAAGAATATTGACACCGATAATTATCCAACCGTTTGTCGGCTCAATGGGTACTTCATTGATGTTTTTAATATCAAGTTTATGTAATGGAATTCCAGACTCAATAGTAATAAATAACGGCTTCTTTTCGGGATATTTTTCGCACCAATTTTTTAGTTCGTAAAAATCTTGTCCCCAATCAATATTACTGCCGAGTAAATATTTTGACCAATTTTGTGGTTTTCCGGCAAGTTCATTGAAATACGACATTGAATGAGGATAAAACAACAGACTGCTTCCTACTATCCACAAACAACATCCTGCTGTTAATAAAACAAATATTGTTTTTCGATAGTGTAAAGACAAAGCGGTTTTACTGATAACAATGTACAAAAATGGAAGAACGGGAATAATGTATCGCGGATGAATCGAAAATCCATTTTGACTGCTGATAAATCCCAAAACAATAAGCATGGGCAATAAGATAACAATTTCGTTATACCATGCGGAGTTAAATTGGCGATAAAATATTGTTGCGAATAAAGTTAATCCTGCCAGACACCAAACACCGAGCGGTTCTTTAAGCATTAGAACGTAACAATAATATCGTCGCCAGCCGTGATCCGACCATTCACCGTACAAGTACGAAGGCAAACCGCGTTCGAAATCACGTTTTTGCGTATCAATTCCTTGAACAAATTCCGCAGGAAGTGGAACCGGAATATAACCAAACCATGAATCTTTGAACCGGTTGTCAGGTTTTACCGGAGTATTTTTTGTTACTTCTGTGTTGGTCAAGGTGCCGCTGATGAAACGATATTGATTAAGTGATCGGAATGAACCATCGAAAAAGTAACCGGTATTAATGGTGTAAAGAGCAAGCAGCATGATGACCGCAAATTGAAAAAACGGCGGTTTGGTTTTCGATTCTATTTTCGGGACAAAAACTGTTTTCTGGACAAA
>JAITIZ010000362.1 GCA_031279215.1 Planctomycetaceae bacterium | reverse complement strand
ATGAACCACACTATTCACTATCAACTATTCACTATTGGGAACTTCTAAAAACATCAGGAACGCAGTCGTCTCGACTGCACATTGCCTATAAAAAGTGCAGGCGAGACGCCTGCGTTCCTAAAAAAATGAGTTTTTAGAAGTTCCCTATTAACTATTAACTATTAACTATTAACTATTAACTATTAACTATCAACTATCAACTATCAACTAATTAATATGAATTTAGACGACGAACAGCGTTTTGAAAAGCAAAAAGCGGAATTTCTTCAAAACAATGAGGTTGCTGATGACCAGTTACAGGAAAACACACGACCATTTACGATCAGTGTTTCCGAACGGGTCAGGCGATTGCCGCCGTATCTTTTTGCGGAATTGAATAAATTAAAGTACGAAAAACGGAAAACCGGTGCGGATGTGATTGATCTTGGAATGGGCAGTCCGAGTGATCCGCCGCATCATGTTGTTACGGACAAATTGATTGAAGTGGTGCGGAATCCGAAACTTCACGCATACAGTCATGCCCGCGGTTTGCCGCAACTTCGGAAGGAAGTTGCCGCTCGATACGTAAAATATTATGGTGTTCGGCTTGATCCTGAAACGCAAACGATTGTTTGTATTGGTTCCAAAGACGGATTGTCGCATCTTTGTCTTGCGTTGCTTGGAGCCGGTGATACGGCAATTGTTCCATCGCCGTATTTTCCTGCTCATCTTCATGGTGTGATGTTGGCTTCGGCAAGTTCGTTGCTGCTGGATGTTCGGAAACCGGAAAAATTATTGTCCAATATCGCTTCAACCTGCCAACACTTTTTACCGCGGCCCAAAGTATTAATTTTGAATTATCCCCACAATCCAACCACAACTGTTGTCGAACCGGAATTTTATGTTGAAATTGTCAAGTTGGCGAAACGTTACGGTTTTATGGTGATTAGCGATATTGCCTACGGTGATATTTGTTTCGACAGTTATCGTGCGCCGAGTTTTCTTGCCGCACCGGGAGCAATCGAAGTCGGCGTCGAAACAACAACGATGAGTAAAGGTTACAATATGGCGGGCTGGCGTATTGGTTTTTGTTGCGGTAATGCCGAAATCATCAGGGCATTGGCAACTATTAAAACATATTACGATTACGGAGTTTTTTCCGCGTTACAAATTGCGGCGATTGCGGCAATTCGCCACACCGATCACGCCGTCGAAGCCCAAGCAAAAGTGTATCAAAAACGCCGTGATATTCTTTGTTCCGGTTTGGAACGAATCGGTTGGAATGTCGCAAAACCCAAAGCATCCATGTTCGTTTGGCAACAGATACCGCCGGATTGGGCAAAAAAAATGAGTTCATTTGATTTTGCGATGAAGTTGTTGAAAGATGCCAATGTTGTTGTGAGTCCCGGTTCTGCGTTTGGCGAAGCCGGAGAAGGATTTATGCGGCTTGCTTTGGTTGAAAAAGAAGACCGCTTACGGCAAGCCGTCCGACAAATCGCTCGTGTTCTCCGCTGAATAGTAGTTTGTGATTGTAATTACAAATCACAAATTACAAATCACAAATCACAAATTACAAATTACAAATCATAAATTACAAATCATAAATTACAAATCATAAATTACAAATCATAAATTACAAATCATAAATTACAAACCTATGTCAAAAAAACCATCTATTGATATTGAACAGGAAGATCAGCCGCAACCGAATAATTTTCTCTGGAATATTATTCGCTACGTTATTGTTGTTATTCTTCTTGTTGTTGGAATTTGGAGTTATCTATCCCAAAAGCCGCATTTTTTCACGACTCAGGAAACACGGGGAATGACAATGGGGACGGATTATTCTGTGAAGGTTACAGATTTTGTGAAAGGAACGGAACCTGATGTTTGGAAAAATATTAAAACGCAAATCCATCAACGGCTTGATGAAATTGACCGAGCAATGTCAACTTATCGTACAAATTCCGAAGTATCACGTTTCAATAATTCTGTTTCAACGAACTGGTTTGAAGTTTCGAAAGACACTGCTGATGTGGTCAATACGGCATTGGAAATTGCAACATTGACAGAAGGCGCATTCGATATTACGGTTGCGCCGTTGGTTGATCTTTGGGGTTTCGGGGCAAACCAACACCCCAATTTCACAATCAAAGACGTTGAAGAAAAAACAAATCAGATCAAATCCAAAATCGGTTACGATAAACTTGAAGTCCGTCTCCAACCGCCGGCGTTAAAAAAATCAATTCCTGAATTATGTATTGATCTTTCGGCAATTGCCAAGGGTTATGCGGTTGATTGTGTTGCGAAATTATTGGAAGAAAACGGATTTGCCAATTTTATTGTTGAGGTTGGCGGTGAAGTCTGTTGCCGCGGTTACAAGGACATTTCAAGTACTTACAAGGCAACTTCCCATGATTGGATTATTGGAATTGAAAAACCGTTTATTGTTTCATCTGACGGATTTTCGGGATTGCAACGAAAGTTACCGATGAAAGATCGGGCGTTGGCAACAAGCGGCGATTATCAGAATTATCGTGAAATTGATGGTGTACGGTATTCACATTTTATTGATCCGCGAACCGGTTTTCCAACGGAATATTTTACTGCCGATGAACCGAAACCTGTTGAACAACTTGGTTCTGTTTCGGTTCTTGCGGAATTATGTGTTCGTGCTGACGCTTGGGCAACAGCTCTTTTTGTTCTTGGTGAACACAAAGGATTAGAATTAGCGGAAAAACACGGAATTGCCGTTTTATTCCTTTTTCGTACAGAACAAAAAGATCACCCAATTCGCGAAGCCGCTTCAACAACTTTTCCCAAATAACTCTCCCAAAATAAACAGAATAACAAAATAATGAAGCAATAAAGTAATAAGTGTATTGTATATTTCATGTAGTTATTCGATTGATGTTTCGCGATAACTGTTTATTTCAAAATTGAAAGTGTTACATTTCGATATTATTTTTGTTTTAATTTAGTCCCGATAAAGGTGTTAGGATTATAGCCTGCCCGGTAAGTAATCATAACAAACGCAGCCTTGAAGGGCGGTCTAATTTAGTGGGTAGTGGAGAGTTGATAGTGGCGCATGCGGATTTTAGCCGGACTGAATGATTGGTAATCACTTGCGGCACTTTCCACTATCAACTAGATACTATCAACATATACTTTGCTATGAAAGAAATTCCATCACCTATTGAGATACTTGCCAATCGACAAACAATTCAATGGTTGTTAGTGCCGGTAATTTTATTACCGATTGGCATGGTATTTCTTTTTACGTTTGGGCGTTTTTTTGCTATGTTTGGTGATTTGGTTGCTGGAGCAATTCTTGATTGGTTGGCATTGGGTCTTGGTTTCTTTTGGCTTCTTTCGCTCATTTCTCTATTGATGTGTGTTACTCTGTTTCTGCTAAAAAATAAGTAATATATCAGTGGAATTTTTGTGTGAAACACCAAAAAAGTAATAATAATTAAAAGGTAGGCAATGTTTCGCCAAAGGGCTTTCACCTACGGTTGCCTACCTGACACAATGTTTTTATAAGTCCTTATTACAAAAGGACTTGAGGAAACATGTAAACGGCTGTTCACTGCCGTGTTCACTCCTCAAAACGGCGTTGTTCACAGGGGACAGAAATTGATGTAAACTATTGATTATAAATAGGTTATGACTAATTTTAATGCAAAATTGTATCGGAAATATTATTTTGAAGTGTTTGTGAATTTTGTTACAATATTGGTGTTAGGAATTTATCATAATAAAAAATGTTGGTGGTTTCAAGAGACTCCCCAATGGTTTTAGACAGGCAATTTTGAATCATTCCTTTCGTCAGTTTGTAGGAAAAACCTGAGAAATAAAAGCCATTTTTAGCATAAGATATTTTTTGATAAAAA
>JAITIZ010000360.1 GCA_031279215.1 Planctomycetaceae bacterium | reverse complement strand
AACGGTCCCTGGAGTGAAGAAGTAAGAGAACTGATTAATTAGTTGAGAATTGAGAGTGGATAGTGGAGAGTTCGCAAGCGGATTACTACCCAAACGGTAATAATTCCGCTTGCGACACTATCCACTATCAACTATCAACTCTCCACTATTATTTCGCCCTTTCAGGGCGTTGGGGTGGGAGGGGGAACTTAAACCCACCCCGTTGGGTCGGGCTTTAATACTAACGCCCTAGCGGGGCTTATATAAAAAATAAAAATTACATTGATAGATTACTGAACATTTTACTAAATGTTTCAAGGCTTTTACCTACGGTTGCCTACATTAGGTTTCTCTTTTAACGAAAATTCTACTGATAGATTACAAATGGAATTATTAGAGAATGCCCATTATTCAAAAGAAATGGATTTTTCTGTTTTCAAAGAAATCAGAAGCCGCGGAATATCTGTATAAATTCGGTCAATTCCCCATTGGAGAAATTTTTTCATCAAAGCGGGATGATTGACTGTCCAGACTCCGATTTTTAATCCCGATGTTTTGACCAGTTTAACTTGTTCTGGTGTGAGTTGTTCGCAATAGATAACAAGAGTTTCAAAACCATATTTTTTGGCAGTTTCAATATCATCGGGATTGAAATTTAATTTGTCCCAAAAAACGGGAATTGTCGGTTCCAATTCTTTGACCCGCATCATGTATTGAAGGTTTCCATCGTTGAAACCAACCCATGAAACAGCATCAAGTTTACGGATAATTTCAATAGATTCATCAACACATTTGTTTTTGGGTTGAATAGAAACTTTTGCTTTTTTATATTTGAGAATCAATCGAATTGCATCTTCTAAAAGGAGGATGCGGCAGGGCGGACAAGTTGTTTCCGTCAACTTGTTACTTTTACGAAAACCGGCTGCCATATCGAGTTTTTGCAACTCTTCCAATGTTGAATTACCGATATGCAAATCAACACCGGATACATTTTTTGTCGAGGAGTCATGATTGACGACAACATAACCGTCTTTGGTACGTAAAACGTCCAACTCAATCCAATCCGCTCCCAACAAAATAGCACTTTCAAATGCGGCAAGAGTATTTTCAGGATATTCACCCGAATTTCCTCGATGTGCTGTTACACCATTTTCTGCTGTTCCTTCCGCCTGAACGGAATGTACAGAATTTAATGTTAAAACAGCAGATAATATCAACATGATAAACAAACGAAAAATAAAACTCATCGTTTTTCCTTTCTTAATTTTTAATTTCGTACAAAAAAATGTCCGCAGATCACGTAGATTTACGCAGAAAGTTATAAAAACTTGATTATGTCTCAGCACTCATCTGCATAATCTGCGGACTAAAAATAAAGGTCATTATCGGTACTGTGTTAATAAAAATAAATCATCTCTAATACACGAAAATTAATTGTAACTTACTTTGTAAAAAATACAATGTAGATGTCTTAAATTCAAGGTATTATTAGACAACATGTTTTTGAGTGTGTTCTAACGGTTAGGATATGGTATCAAAAATTAACGGCTTCGTTACCGTTTTTCGATCCCATGGCTCCCCAAACTCCGTAAACGGAAGTTCCCTCTGCCGGTTGGTAATCACTTGCACTTCCTGCATTGATCGTTTCCGCAACGAATTGAACCGAACCATCAATGCGGGAAGCATTCACACCGCCGGAATGATAACTGTTCGGTGTTGAAATTCCCCAAGTATAATGGGGATTACCGCTTTCAACACAAGTTGGGTTGTTAGGCGGTAATATTGTTGTGAATCCGCCGTTACAACGTCCATCGTACATTCTGCCGATTTCCGCTGCCATAATACTTACGCCACTCGCTAAAGTTGTTTTGAACCGACCGTTAGACCCCTTACTGTCCAAACATCGGGATCCGTTAATCATATTCGCAGGTGTGATCGACAAAGCACCGCCGCGAATCGTATTTGGGGTGAAGATAGAGGTAATCGCCTTTTCGGAAAATGCAAGAGTATTACTCGTTCCATCAGAACAAGATGCGAAATTATACCAAACACGATTACCGAATGGACCACGAACATGGTCATTTCCATGAATGTAATTGTTGTCCGTCGCATAATTCGTTTGATGGGCAATCCAATCACCGCGATTATAAACATAGTTCCGCATTGCATTTGATGAAACAGCAGTCGGACTAGTGCCGTTTACAGAATATAATCTGTTCGCATCACCATCTGACGGACACATCATTGTTGTAACTTTTGTTCCCAACAACGTTGCATATTCAGGGGCACAAGAATTATACGCTGTTGGAGCAGCTGTATAACTGCTGTGCCAAGGCGGAAAGACATAACCAGGTGATCGTGCATCGGTTGCTGTTCCGCCGCCGGTATATGTTTTTTGAACTGCCGTTGTGTACAACTCATACAATTGTTGCTGTTCGATGTACGGCATCAGATAGATGTAGGGTCCCCAACATTGGTCATGGTTGTTACTGCCATTAGCAGAAGCTGCATTGGGACCGCTTCGTCCTGCCGGAAGGGATTGTAATGTATCGTGGTAGTTGTGCAGAGCAATTGTCAACTGTTTCAGATGGTTGGTACACTGCATTCTCCTTGCGGCTTCGCGTGCCGCCTGAACCGCCGGTAACAGTAATGCAATTAACACACCGATAATCGCAATCACCACTAATAATTCAACCAACGTAAAAGCTTTTTTGTAGATTTTCATTGAAATACTCCTTTGGGAATTTCTAAAAATAATAGGCGAATAATATTACAAAATTTTTTCTTTACTCCGAGTATGAGAAACAATTTTGTTATATTTATCTTTTATGGTTCCATTTTTAGAAATACCTTTTTGTAATAAATTGTTAAAAGAATCAAAAAGTTAAAATTAAGGTACTTCGACTTTGAATTCGAAGTTGTTTGTGCCGGATTTGACGACACATTCAAGCGGTGTTGTTTCAGGGGTTGTGTATTTGGAATTGATTAATTGTTTCGGTTCTTTCGTGCTGCCTTCATCTTTTCCGGTTGGCGGAGGCGGAAGCACTTTTGAAACCGTAACTTTGTAGGTTCCTTCAGCAACTCCAACAAACTGACCGCGTGTTCTTATTACCGCAATTCCTTGTTGATCAGTGAACCCATTACCGGGCCAACGACCATCGTTTCCTGAAAGTGAAACAAGAGCACCTTCCAAAGGCGCCTCGTTTACCGTAACTACAATACGGCACGGATACAAATCCGGCAAACCATCCGGTTTTTTTGTCCCGCCGCAACTTGATAAATACAAGATTACAGTAACAAAAACAAGTGTTGTTAAAATTTTGCGTAACATAATGTTTTCTAAAAAGAGATATTGGAAGTATAGAAACAGTGATTTCGACGGTTTTTCGTAAATATTAGAACCGTTTACTTTCACCGCCTTTGCGAGTTCCCATCGCGCCCCAAACACCGTAATTTGATTCGTTTTGCGGAGCGGTTGTTGCGTTGGGAGAGGCAGAGGTTCCGCCGGGTGACCAACCAACATTACCGCAATCAATCGTTTCCGAAACAAATTGAACAGAACAATCAACAAACGCAACATTAACACCGCCGGAATGATAACTACTCGCCGCTGCTAACGAATAACCGTAATTCAGACTGGAAGAACAGGATGGAGAGTTTGGCGGTAAAATGGAGGAATAGGTACTCGTATAAGCACGGCCATCAAAACAAAACGCCCCTGTTTCAGAATATGTTAATGTTACAGAAGAACCATATTCTTTAGAATTTCCCGTCGCCAAACTGCTAAAACAATTACTTGGATTCGTCGCAATATTGGCAATTCCATAAGCCATGCCGCCGCGAACTAATCGCGTTCCTTCTTCGGCAGGAGTACATCGTTCCGAAAAAAGCATGGTATTACTTGTTCCATCCGCACAAGCAGCCATAGAATTTTCTTGTAATGGAAGAAGCATTGCCCGTTGCGCATTCATTGTACGGTTATCGTTGATATAATCTCCGATACAAACCGCGTAATTTTTCGTAGCATGGGGACGATCCGGATAGACAACTCCTGTCGCAGTATTATGGGTGTAACCGGGATAACTTCTACCGGCATCCGAAGGACAGAGCATTGCCGAATAAGGTTCAGAATAGAAATCAGCAATGACATTCGTTTGAGTACCGTTATTCCAAGGCCACGGAAGACGACCATCACTCGTTTTTTGCGACCACAAACGATCATAACGAGGAGTTTGCTCCATGAACGGTAATGTGAACATGGCAGGTCCCCATTGACAATTGTGATTGGTATTCACATCGTTGAGATCTGTTGCAGACGAGTAATCAGAAGACTTTGGGCCGCCGCGCGATGGCGGAAAGACGTTGTAAGTTGAGTGGTAATTTTGCATTGCCAATCCGTACTGTTTCAGATTGTTAATGCACTGAGAACGCCTTGCCGCTTCGCGGGCTGCTTGGACTGCCGGTAACAGAAGAGCGATTAACACACCGATAATCGCAATCACCACAAGAAGTTCGACCAACGTAAAGCCGAATGGTGAAGAACGCAGAAGTTGTAAGAAGTTTACAGGAAATAGTTTAGAACGTGAATATTCTCCACTATCCGTTCTCAACTTTCCACTACAGAGTGCCCCCCCCCCCCTGGTTTACCCATTTTAACATTTGGTTTTTCATCAGATTTTTCCGAATGTTCAGAACATTGGTAATCATAATCATCACCAAAAACACAACAGGCCTAAACACCATACAAAGGTTACGCCTAAGCAAATAAATTAAATTAAACATGTTTTTTTCCTTTCATTAAAATTGGAAACTGTTTGAAACAAGAAACGAACTTTTTTTGACTACAAACAAATTGTCTTGTAACTTTTTGTTGTGTTCGCGTATTATTTTAACATGATATATTAAGTACATAGTAAGATTATGTTAAGATTGCGCTAATTTTTTCCCTAATATTCACAGTAAATTTAAGGTAACTTCTAAAAACTAATATTAGGAGGAACGCAGTCGTCTCGCCTGCACTTTTTATAGGCAATGTGCAGTCGAGACGACTGCGTTCCTGATGTTTTTAGAAGTTCCCTTAAGTAATTTCTTTGATTGATTTTGATGATGATATTATAGTAATCGAAAATCTTTTTTTAACAAGATATGATTTTGAAAACAAAACATACGATTTTGGAAACTTGCTGATTCCAAAATCGTACTGTTTCCATTGTCTTTTATGGAGAAAATAGGTACTTACGATTGACAACATGGAATCCAATTATTACGATGTTCTATTGAATTGTGGAAATTTATAGGCGTCAATACCGAAATTTCCGTTGAACAATAACATTGAGAACATTCATCGTCATGTGTTTTTACACATTAGTTTGTGCATTGTTTTTTGAATAGGATTGGGATTATGGGGCATAAAACGGTTTCATTTATTATTATTCTATTTTTATTTTTTGATCAATTTTTTATTTTTGGTCAGGACAATAATGGGCGTTCTGTTTTGCCTGGAGCGGTGCAACAATTGTCAAACGAAGAGCGGACATCTTCTGCCGGCGGAGTGCAACAACGGGCGTTAGAACTTTCTGCGGCGTTTCGCAATGCCTCTGAGCGGGTTATTCCGGCAACGGTCAAGGTTATTTCCCATTTACAGACAACAGAAGATCGGGAAGCAATGCAGATTCAGATTCCTGCTTTGAGGACATTACCTGGTCAGCGGAATCCGGGTGATAGTGCGGGAACGGGTATTTTGATTGATTCGAAGGGGATTGTTTTGACCAACAACCATGTTATTACTCGTGCAAAAGAAATCGAAGTGGAATTACCGGATGGTCGAAAGTATTACGCAAAAAAATATCGGCATGATCCGGCGACGGATCTTGCGGTTATTTGGCTTCATGTTCCTGATACCGACGAATTACCTTATGCTGTTTTTGGTAACAGTGATGTGATGGAGATAGGTGATTGGGTGTTAGCGATTGGGAATCCGTTTGAGTTGGATTCTACGGTGAGTGCCGGTATTATTAGTGCGAAGGGGCGGTTACTCAAACAGGTTCAACGGACAGAGTTTCTGCAAACCGATGCGGCTATTAACCCTGGTAATTCAGGAGGGCCGCTCATCAACTTGAAGGGCGAAATCATCGGTATTAACACCGCAATTCTTTCAAAAACCGGAACCAATCAGGGAATTGGTTTTGCGTTACCGTCGAACAATGCCCAATGGGTTGCGCAACAAATAATGGTCAAGGGCAAAGTTGAACGTGCTTGGCTTGGTGTGATCACCAAACCGCTCACACCATGGGAAATTCAACGTTTGTCATTGAAACAACGAGCGGGTGTTCTTGTTGAATATCCGCTTCAAAATTCTCCGGCGGAAGAAGCGGGACTTAAAGAAGATGATGTTATTCTTTCGTTTGACGGTCAACCCATAAACGCCGTTTACCAACTTCAACGCCTGACAGAACGTGCAAAACTTGGAGAAGAACATGAAATTATTTTTATTCGGAATGGTAAACGTTATAAGATTATAGTTGAGATGAAACCGATGCCGCCGTCAGTGGGGTTGGTTGGTTCGATGTTGGGCAATTCTGTACAATCTTATGTTGATACGACTTTGAATTTGTTGCTTATCCAGTCGACCGAGTCAATTCTTGGTCGTCTCAAACTGAGCGGCAGACAAGGATTGGTTGTTCTGACAACAATCCCTGGTGGTCGAGCGGAAAAAGCAGGAATTCGAGTTGGAACACTGATTACGAAGGTTGATGGTAAAACGGTTCCTACCCGCAACGCGTATATTGCTGCACGGAATGAAAGTGATCTTTCAGAAGGAATTACTTTGGATATTGTTTTACCTGGCGGCGAGGAACAAAAAATTGTCATCAAGTTAGGACAATGAAACCATAAACGAAAACACAATGAATACTATTTATCATTTACTAGGAGTTGGAATTGCGGGGGCGTTGGGAACTCTGGTGCGGTACGGAGTTAGTCTTTGGGCGTCGGTTCTCTGGGGAACATCGTATCCGTGGGGAACTTACCTTGTCAACATGCTGGGGTGTTTTCTATTTGGAATGATATCGGGATTGATTACTTGCGGTTCTCTTTCGGCGGAATGGAAAGCAATTCTTCTAACAGGTTTTTTAGGCGGTTTCACAACCTTTTCCGCTTTTGCCGCTGAGAACCAACAATTTTTATCGGAACGGCGTTGGAACGCTTTAATCGTACACTTAATCGGTCAGAACTTGCTGGGAATTACGGCCGTATTGGGAGGATTGCTGCTCGCCAACTTCTTCCTCCGTAAATGAAAAGAAAAATAGACCGTTACAAAAAAAACGTGTTGAAAAACGTATTCATCATTGATTTTATGACGAAAACGTGTGAATTAGGCGTGGTTTTCGTTATTTTAGCCTATTGATTGTTACCACTCGACACATGTTACTAACAAGATTTCGCATTCCGATTCAGAATTGGGCTCTTTTCGAGCCAATCGTTCAGATGATGAATCTTGTCGAGTTGGG
>JAITIZ010000327.1 GCA_031279215.1 Planctomycetaceae bacterium | reverse complement strand
CAGGCGTCTCGCCTGCCCTGTTTTTTTACAAAAAACGCCTAAAAATGCGGTCGAGACGACCGCGATCCTTCGTTCCTTCTAACAATAAATTTTTACATTAGGTTTTTAGAAGTTCCCTATTGATATATTGTTCCTAAATCTATTTAAATCTATTGTAACTATTCAGTTGGAATTTTTTTTTTTCGGGGAGATAAAGGGGACAAACAAATTTATCATAGTGAAAAAAGTTAGTTTGTTCAAGAGACTCTGGTGATTTTTGATTTGTTCGATGATAAAATGGCTCAAAATTTCTCGCCATTCAATCCTGCCACTCCGAACAATTAAACTAAAAGTAATATTAGGAGGAACGCAGGCGTCTCGCCTGCTCTGTTAGGAGGAACGCAGGCGTCTCGCCTGCCCTGTTAGTAGGAACGCAGGCGTCTCGCCTGCCCTGTTTTTTTACAAAAAATTCCTAAAAATGCGGTCGAGACGACCGCGTTCCTTCTAACAATAAATTTTTAGTAATCTATCATTGGAATTTTTATTTTGTAATCACTCTTACGGGGTAAACCTCCGTCGTTAACGGCGAGGCAAGCCCCGCCGTTAACGACGGACAATCACCGACATCGTAACTAAATTCACGAACATTTCAAAATAAGATTTCCGGTACGATTTTTTACCAATGTTCCAAAGCATACAATAAGATATTGACGGACAATTGCATTGCGGAATCTTGAGTGTAGCCGCGGCATTCCAGAGAATTGGCTCTTTCCAAAGCACAACTCACATCATACGGCGAAAAAACTACGACCCAACGGTCTTCTTCTTCAAGTTTAAGACCATAGAGTTTCGGAACTTCCTGACGAACCGGAGCCACAATTTTACGCCCCGGCGACTGTTCCGGTAACCGAACATCAAGCGTTTTAATTTTGAATCCGCCATATTCGTCCGAAAATAACGGATCATCCAACGGAATCGCTTGAAATGTTGTCTCTGGAAACATCGTTTGCATCTCACGATGGAATGAATCCGAAAAACTCCTCGATGAACAAATCGCATTGACAAACAAAAAACCGCCGCGATTCAAATGTTCTTTAAGATTTTTCTGTTGTTCCGGTGAAAACTGAAATGCGGTTCGTCCGTGCATGAAAAGAACAGGATTTTCATACAAATTTTCACTTGCCGGATTTATCGATTCGATTTGCTGAACAACCGGTAATCCAAGATTGGTTTCCAACCATAACAACAGGTTGAGCGGAGCGTGCGGAGCCGGATTCATTGCGCCGCCAGTGTCCAGAAACGTTAGAAAAACCCTGCCGCGCCGTGAATCTGTTGTCGAGGCTTTTTGTGTTACTGATTCCGCTATTTGATCTTTGAATTTGAGTTCCCGATTTGTTGCATACGCCAAAATGTTTAATCCAATTCCAAGACCGGCATCAACTTGTTTTTGCACAGTCTCATGATACGATTCGCCGCGATTAAAAATTCGGGAAATTTCCCAAAGGCAAGATAAGGACGGTTTGTGTTGGTCAGTTTGCGGGTCTTTGAACGGCGGAATATAAACAACACTCGTCCGGCAACCAAAATGAATTCCTTCAATCGGACGCAGTTGATCCGGTTCAATCGGAATTTCTGCCGTCCAGATTGGGTGTGATCGTTCCAGCAATTCCAGTTCATAACCCGGTTCAGGAAAAACTTGTTTCATTAGTTCACGGAAACCGTTGTCGAATGTTTTGTCGTTTGATTGGGCTTCGGCAATAATAAAACCGCCCTGATCAATATAATCCCGAAGTTTTTCCGCCATTCGAGCAGTTCCCGCATCGTCCTGTTGCAACAGTGTTTGATCACCGGAAAAATACAATACCGGCGATTGCAGAAGATGATCAACGGTTGCGGCTTGAATATTGATAATCTGCCACGTCAAATCAATGTTCCAACGGGATTCAGTAAACACCGTCAATTTGTTGACATCATTCGGATGAAGATTCCACGAATCCGTTTCACCGTATTGAACTTTCGACATCAAAACCGGCCGCCGCCCTTTGGAAAGAAACAGTAACGCAAATGCGGTTGAGGAAGTATCGCCGGTTCCTTGCCCGCGCCATGCTCCATCAATTGGGTCGCGCAAACGGAGAATTTTATCCGCTCCTTCCCGATACCAATCATGTTGACCAATAAAACGTTGATTGGTCATACGACCAACACGTTCCAACGCATAAAGATAATAATAAAGCCAGTTTCCAACATGAGGATTTTGCGAAACACTAAAATTAGACGCCAACCATGAGAGTCCTTTTTTAATTTTCACTGCGATACGATGATTCGGTTGCTGGAAACAAAAAATCTTATCGCCGCGAACCGAAGCGGTTCCTGTATCCAGAATGCCGGAAGTGATAATCAAACTGGCAATTCCGGCACAACTCATACTGCCCCGCGTATCATTACTTCCGCCGCCCGGACGCGGATTGTAACCCCACGCATTGTTCGGATTCTGCGATTGCTCCCAATATCGTTGCGCCCGCAGCCATGTATCCGTCTTAACAGAAATACCAAGACGTTCCGCTTCATAAAGAGCAAGAATTGAAAATTGCGAATTGGATAAATCACTGCTGCCGGAATTGCCTTCCCAAGGAGTGTAATACCAACCGCCGTTGTGTTCGGAGTTGCCGTGAATCTGGTTGCGCTCGAGAAGAGCAATGTTGTTGCGAATAAGCGGTCTATCACGTTCAGGATCAACAGCACAAAACGCCATCGTTTGAAGTGAAATAGAATAATTTCTACCCGCTTCCTTGCCGGAGAATAACCGAAGATATTTCATTCCGCGTTGAATTGCCGGATCGTCTTTGGGAACTCCGCAACTCACCAACGCAAGAATTGCTAACGCCGTTGCTCCGCAACGTTCACCGCTGGAAGCATGCTCATCCCAATTTCCGTGTGTTTTTTGAGTCCGTTTCAGAAATTGAACACCTTGCTCAATCGCCAAACGAACTTCATTGGGATCAAGGTCTTGACCGAAAACCGGAAAAATAAAAATACCCAAACCAAGAAAATTAAGAAGAAAAATACGCATAAGATATTGGGATTGGGATTTTGCGGAATAATTACCCTAAAAAAGACTCTTGGCAACTTCTAAAAACTAATATATTAGGAGGAACGCAGGCGTCTCGCCTACCCTGTTTTTTTACAAAAAACTCCTAAATATGCGGTCGAGACGACCGCGTTCCTTCTAACAATAAATTTTATTAGGAGGAACGCAGGCGTCTCGCCTGCCCTGTTTTTTTACAAAAAACTCCTAAATATGCGGTCGAGACGACCGCGTTCCTTCGTTCCTTCTAACAATAAATTTTTACATTAGGTTTTTAGAAGTTCCCTTTAGGTTTGCGTCCTTTCAGGGCTTGATTTCAAAGGCGAAACCATACGTAGGGCGTTGCCCTGCGC
>JAITIZ010000276.1 GCA_031279215.1 Planctomycetaceae bacterium | reverse complement strand
ATAGGAAATTTTACACGGTTCGTTCTTTAATCATCTTCCCGTTGCCCTTTCAGGGCGTTGGGGTGGGAGGGGGAACTTAAACCCACCCCGTTGGGGCGGGCGATTCCGTAAAAAATCCTGACGCCCCTAGCGGGGCTAATATAAAAAATAAAAATTCCACTGATATATTACCCCCAAAAAACCGTATCTATTCCGCAGCAATTCTATTTTGTTTATTATCCGGTGTTATTTGATAAATTACGAATTATTATTGGGAACTTCTAAAAACATCAGGAACGCAGTCGTCTCGACTGCACATTGCCTATTCGACTGCACATTGCCTATTCGACTGCACATTGCCTATAAAAAGTGCAGGCGAGACGCCTGCGTTCCTAAAAAAATGAGTTTTTAGAAGTTCCCTATTGTATTTTGATGCGAAGAGTTAGACTTGAATGACACGGATACGTTCATCAATTTTTTCTTTAAGTGTTCGCTCGATCAGATATTTTAGGGTTTGGCTTGCTCCGGCGCAACCGGCGCAGGTTCCGCGAAGTTCGATATAGACGGTTGTTTCCTTAATATCAATCAATTCCAAATCACCGCCGTCTTTTTGTACCATTGGTCGAAGATATTCATCCAACAATTTTTCAATTTTCTTGGCAAATTGGAATGGTGAAAGTTTTGGGGGATCATTGGGAGAATCAACAGGTTCCGGCGAAGTTTTTTGGGTCAACGGAGCAGAAGAAAAATTGCCGGAAATAATCGGTAATGCCAATGAATTTACTGATTCTTTTTCCGCTCCCCAAACTTCATTGAGTAAGTCTTGCAGACCGCCGGAAGCATGATGGCAAGTCATACACGCACCGCCTGCCTTCACAGCTCCTGTAATTTCTGCAATTGAATGAAGATTTAGTTCTTTGATTTTCCGTTTAAGATATGGTTCGGTTAAAGTGAAACATTTACAAACGATACGTCCTTCTTCTTGCTCTTCTGCATGAATATCAATTCCGAGTGCATTGAGATTGACGTTACGTTTTTGGGCCCAATTAAAGACGGCAGCCTGTAATGCTTCTGCACCCATAACCGAACAATGAATTTTTTGTTCCGGTAAACCATCAAGAAAATCGACAATATCCTGATTGGTAATTGTCAAGGCTTTGACGGGAGTTAGATGTCCGGCTTCGATCATACAACACAGTGCTTCTGAAGCGGCAATTGCCGAAGTACAACCGAATGTCAGATATTTGGCTTCCGTAATTTCATCCCGAAGCGGATCCGCCGGATCCCGCCGTACCCGAAACGTAAAACGTAACACATCACCACACGCAATCGAACCATGTTCCCCCAAACCGTCCGGATCGGTAATTTCACCAAGATGGGTTCCTGGTTTCCCGTGAACCGCATCCGTAAAAAGTTGCATTGTTTTATCACTATATTCCCAAGCCATAACATTGCAGATTGTACAAAAGTTTATTAAAACGGACAATTATTGACTATCTCGTTTTTGTTTTTCGTTTTGTGCGGCGACATAAATCATTCGCAATTCGTGAAGAACATTTTCCAATAGTTTTGTTTCTTCTTCGGTTTGATTTCCTTTTGTTTTTTCATCAAGCATTGCAATAGTGTCAATCAGATGTTTTCCCTGATGCAACATAATATTTTTTGACCCGTCAATCGGATTAGGAAAAATGCCGAATGAAATCATCACTTGACTTGCCAAACCGGAAATAAGACCAATAAGTGTTGGATCGGGGAGCGGAACATCTTGAGGAATTTCCGAAGAAACCGTTTGAGATTCTGAATTTTTTTCCGGGTCTAAATTTTTGTCTTCTGTCATAATTTTTTGTGTGTTTGATTTTTATCAACCGTTTTTACCGGCAAGAATTGGAAATTCACTATCTTTCCTAATTATCTGCCTTTTACCAAAAAAAGCAAGGGGGAAACAGTGTAGTAGTTGAGTTCGGACAGCAGTCTTTGTAACAGTCTCTTTTATTAACGAGCACATAATTGAAATCGTCCGCAGATGACGCAGATTTTCGCAGATTATTTTTAAAATTTTTTATATTTTTTGTAATTTATCGGTGGAATTTTTGTTTTTTCTCTTAGCCCCGCTAGGGGCGTCAGGATTTTTTACGGAATCGTATATTACTTTGAAAATAATTTTCTATCTTTTTTGTCTATTTTTCTTTTGTTTGTGTTGTTCTTTCGTACTCTCAAAAAAGAATCTTTGAAAATCCGAGAAGATCGAATATCTGCGAATATCGGCGGACGTAAATCTGCGTAAATCTGCGTAAATCTGCGTAAATCTGCGGACACAAAAGACAATTACCAATCTTTTACTTTCGGACGGCAGTCTTTTGGCTTCGGACAGCAGTCTTTTGGCTTCGGACAAGTGTTTATTCCTGCTCGTTTAACGTTGGTAATTGTTTGGGAACTTCTAACGGATCTTCCTTCGTTGAAATTTTTGGTGCTTAAAAACAAGGGGTTTTACGAAAGTGTACCCATGAAAAATTTATAAAAATATTTTTTTAAGCTAATATCTATTGACATGGTTAATTTTTCTGCTATAATCGTACCCATGAGTTGGTGATTTTGTTTTTTCGGCGAGATCGGCGGCGTTGGCTGAGTTAG
>JAITIZ010000272.1 GCA_031279215.1 Planctomycetaceae bacterium | reverse complement strand
GAATTATATTGTGAATGGTCAGGCGTGTTGTTTCTAATTCTTTGGATTTTTTCACCGTTCATTCTTGGTTGGGGCGCAACAATTTGTCCCGATGTTGCCGCAACATCAATCGGAATTGTCGAACTTTACACGTTTTGGCATTGGCTCAAAAATCCAACATGGAAAAAAACAATGATTGCGGGAATTTGTCTCGGTTTAATGCCGCTGACAAAAATGACATGGATTATCGCTCCGCCAATTTGGTTACTGTTATGGATTTTATGGCGTTGGTGTTTTTTTGTCCCGAAAATAGAAACGAAAACCAAACCGCCGTTTCTTCAATTTGTTGTCATCATGTTGCTCGCTCTTTATACCATTAATACCGGTTACTTTTTCGACGGTTCCTTAAAATTACTAAACCAATATCGTTTCATCAGCGGCACATTAACCAATACAGAAGTTACAAAAAATACTCCGATAAAACCGGATAACCGGTTCAAAGATTCATGGTTCGGTTACATTCCGATTCCACTTCCTACGGAATTTGTTCAAGGCATCGACACACAAAAACGTGATTTCGAACGCGGTTTGCCTTCGTACTTGCGCGGTGAATGGTCTGATCACGGCTGGAAACAGTATTACTGTTATATTCTGATACTCAAAGAACCGCTTGGCGTTTGGTGCCTGGCAGGATTAACTTTATTCGCAACAATATTTTATCGACGGTTTAATTCCGCATGGTATCACGAAATCGTTGTCGTATTGCCCATGCTTATTATTTTTTGTTTTATCAGCAGCCAAAATGGATTTTCGATTCATCCGCGATACATTATTCCAATTCTCCCCTTTTTGTACATTTTTGTCAGTAAAACGGCTCAATCGCTATCTCAGCAAAAACCATTGCTCGTTTTCCTGACAACCGGTTGTCTTGTTTGGGTCGTGGTTCATAGTCTGTCGTTTTTCCCTCACTCAATGTCGTACTTCAATGAACTTGCTGGAAAACCGCAAAATTGGTCAAAATATCTGCTCGGTAGCAACATCGATTGGGGACAAGATTTTTACGAATTAAAAAACTGGTGCGAAAAATATCCCAAAAAGAAACCGTTATTTATTAGTGTTGAATCCGCAATTTCGCTAGACAAACTCAATATCGAACACGACGGCAATGTACCGGAAACACCGCAAAACGGTTGGATACTCATCAGTGTTAATCTGCTCAACGACCAAACAGAAAAATATAAATGGTTAAAAAAATATAAACCAATCGGCATGATCGGATATTCCATTTACATTTATCATGTTACACAGGAAGACGCCAATCGTGTGCGGTGTGAAATGGGGTTGACGGAAATTGAGTGAAAAATGAAAATTAAATCTAATTGTATCAAAAAATTATTGAAAAAGAAGGGAATTTTATCATTTGCCTGTTTTGGGTTAATCGGTATTGGTATTCTTTTCGCCAGTCTGCCAGATTTACATTTCTCCGCAATTTTTGAATCTACTCCAAGCAGAGTCATACGTGAACCTGCCCAATTGGGGGGGAAACAGGATTAACTCAATATACAATTCTCGCGGAATCAAAACAAGCAATATATGATGAATTAAACCAATTAGGAATTCATAACCATTCATTAGTTTCCAGATATTGATCACTTTGCAATTCATATAAAATCCATGTATCGAATAACATGATCGACTTGGTGTTATTTCCTTTTCAAACATAATTCATTTTAACTCCCCAATAGTTCTCTTGCCCAAAACAATAGAGTGTTGTAAAATAATAAAGTTATGTTTCACTTTATAAAGTGTGCTTACAGCAGAAAAAAGCAGAACGATTATGTTGTTGAAACAAAAAATAAGTACGCTAATTTTGCTGATGCTAAAAGTTTAATGAATTGATAATACAACAAGAGAATTAAGTAATTGTCTATTTTAATTTGAAATTACATGTACGAAAATTATAAATACAAAATTCACCTTTTTTATGTTTGCGCATAGAGTGACAGGCAATAACCAATATTACAGGGTAGCAGAAAGGAGGTTTATTATGGACGATAAATGGGAATTTTATAAAGATAAAACTGGCGAATGGCGTTGGCGCCGTACTGCATCGAACGGTAAAATTGTCGGTGCATCAACTGAAGGTTACAAGAACAAGTCTGACTGTAAAGAAAATGCTCGACGTAACGGTTGGAAAGGTTAATACATGTAAACGCGTGTAGTACTAAATTAATCTAAATCGTTATCCTGTAGTGTTTGTTATTGCCTATTAACCACAAAACACAAAATGGAGCAATATCATGTCAATTAATCCGTAACAATACACTGTTGGGAACGCAGAGGGCAAAGCAGTTTCAAACATTTAAACGCAAAGGATATTAGGACACAGTAATAGTTGAAATGACGAATATGATTTATTCCATTTCAAATTTGATGAACAAACGCACCGATTACGGATACCGTAAATCCCCAAACGGAACGTATCATAACCTGCTTTAAAGTGAACATCTCAATCGTGTTTTGTGCCGAGTTTGTTCATAACCTGTTTATGATCAATAGTTTACATAATTTCCTGCCCTTGGTGAACAACGCCGTTTTGAGGAGTGAACGGGGCCGTGAACAGTAACTTATATGTTTCCGTAAGTCTTTATAGTACCAAGACTTACGTCAAGCCTGCAAGAGATAGGCGACCTTTTGAAAACGTAATGGCAATATAAAAACAACCAATTG
>JAITIZ010000155.1 GCA_031279215.1 Planctomycetaceae bacterium | reverse complement strand
TAATAAAAAGGTCTTTTTGTAATATATCAGTGGAATTTTTATTTTGTAATCACTCTTACGAGGTAAACCTCTGTCGTTAACGGCGGGGCTTGCCTCGCCATGATCTTTTTCCTACGCCCTGAAAAGCCAGCCCTACCCAACGGGTAGGGCTGGCTTATGTTGCCCTTTCAGGGCGAAGACCTTTTTAAACTTAAACAATTATTCCACTGATAGATTACGTCTTTTTTAATTTGGTAGTATTGTCAACCTTTGCAGGAAAAATTGATGACGCTTTGAAAACGGCTAAAAAACTTAAAACAAATAATGATGTTTGGAAAAATATTATGCTTGCAGAGGCAAACGCTGACCGATTTGATGAAGCCGTTCAACATCTTTCACGTTTCAAATATAAAAATATTGGCGAAGAGGTTTTGGTTAAGATGATTGAAATTCGGATTGATTTCGGATTGATAAGGGACAGTTGACGGAAACGGAAAAGATGTTGGAATTATTTGCGTTACCAAAATATAAAATTAATGCGTTACTTTCTTTAGCAGAAGCATCTATTGAATTGGGAGCGAATGATATTGCTAACCGGTTTGCTGCGCAAACAATTCTGTTAATAAATCAATGTCTGCAACCATCATGGGACGAACCCAAACCAGAACAATTTTTACGGATTGCGATCTTGAACGCGAAACTTGGTCATTTTTCCAAAGTGTTGGCTGTGGCGGAACGTCTTTCGATTCTTGCTGTTCCGAAACGAGTTACGGCATTGCGAGCAATCGCCGACGCCCAAACCGCCGCCGGAAAATCCAATGACGCCCAAACAACTCTTGAAAAAATCCGTTGGCGTTTCGCCAAAAAATGATCACAATAAACCTTCATGCCGGTAATTGGTAACAGTTTATTTTCATAAACAAATCGGTATCTGCTGAAAAATAATCAGTACACACCAAGATTTCCGGTTTTTTCAGAGAACAAGTATTGATGATAATCCGCAAAATTACCGATGACGAAAAAAAACAATACAAACTACGATAAAACAACCGCCAAAGAATTTGCCCAAACAGAACAGTTGGAATATGCGGAATTTTTTTACAAAAATGCGTGGATTTAATTCTGAAAATAGAAATAGACAAAAACGTCGTATTCAATAAAACCTGCTTTACGATAGGTAAGCAAACAACTTTAACCCAAAATCAAGTGATAGCAGTTTAAAATTTTTCGTTTATTTCATATTTCTCAAAAAAAATAAATAATACAATATTACCAATTATTCGAGATGCCTATTTGTAAAATTAGGGGAAAATTTCATTAACCCTAATCAAAAGATGTCAAATTCGACTTCCTTCCATTCAGATCAGGAAATAATACATTGGCGATAGTGTTGACTTTTGCACTCACATATTGTTTAATCTACTTATTGATTTTGGGCTTCTTTGCGCCGGAAAAAATATTAAAAACTGAAATACAAAATTACAGAAAATTAAAAAATATAAATCATCAATATAAATCATCACATAACAAATTCAAATAAATCACAAAAATAAACGTTGCGAATATTTATGATTCTTTCCGGTTTGGAGATATTAAAAGAAATCGACAAAGGTAATATCGTGATTGATCCATTTGACAAAAAACGGGTTAATCCGAATAGTTATAATTTGCGATTACACAATGAGTTAATGGTTTACAAGGATTCGGTATTGGATATGCGGTCTTGCCCACAAACAGAAAGGTTGCCAATTCCTGAAAACGGAATTGTACTTGAACCAAACCGATTGTATCTTGGCCGCACGGTTGAACACACACAGACTCGAACATTGGTTCCGATGCTTGAAGGTCGTTCCTCGGTGGGACGGCTCGGATTGTATGTACATGTTACCGCAGGATTCGGCGATGTCGGATTCGTAGGCTTCTGGACACTAGAAATTCAATGTATTCAATCGATCCGAATTTATCCGTTTGTCGAAATTTGTCAAATTTATTATCACACCATTCAAGGTGAATACGACGAATATCGTAATGGAAAATATCAAAACAACTCCGGTATCCAGCCAAGCCTGCTGTATAAAGATTTTTTGAAATAATACAAAAATACGAAATTTCAAAAAAATTAAAAACAAACTTGTCAACAATAACACTAAACAAATCCTCATTGAAATCTCAAAACATTTGACTAAAGAATTCGGCAAAGGATTTTCTTTTACCAATCTTAAAACCGGATAAACATACTATTACATCGCAATATTTCAAACTTAACCGGTTACACTATCTCAAGTTGATGCGAAATAGAAGAGTTGCAAAAAAAAAAATTGAACAAAAACTAATTTTGACGAAAAGTATATTATCTAACTAAATTTTAAATTATAGAATAAATTATAATGGCAAAACGTCCAATTCGATTTTTTAACACAACAGGACCTTGTAATCCAGATGATCATTACATGCTTCCCCCGGCAGAACGATTACGCGGTGCGCAGTTACATCGTTACGTTGAAGACAGTCTCTATTGGATGCTTCACGCACCGCGTCAAACTGGCAAAACAACGTTTTTACTAAATTGGATGCGTGAACTCAATAGCACGGGAAAAGTTATTGCTTGTTATGTTAGTGTAGAACATTGTCAAGGAATGACCCGCATTGACGAGGCGATGGATAATATCAGTCAATCTATTATCACGCATGCCAAGAAATCCGATATTCCGATTCCGAATATTCCGATTGGAACCGGCGGTAGTAAATTGAATGAAATACTTACCGATTGGGCAATTCTTGTTGCTCCGAAAGAGTTAGTAGTTTTATTCGATGAGGTTGACGTTCTCGAAGGTGAAGTCATGATCAATTTTTTGCGTCAACTTCGCAGTGGTTTTGCAACTCGTGGAATTGGTAAATTTCCGGTTTCAATTGCTCTTGTCGGCATGCGGGATTTGAAAGATTATCTTGTTTCAGCTAAAGGCGGTCAGCCTGTTAATCCGGGTTCGCCGTTTAATATTAAAGAAGATTCCGCAGTTATCGGTAATTTCTCTAAAGAAGATATTGTTAATCTTTTTGCACAGCGAACCAAAGAAACGGGACAACAAATTGAACTTGCTGCTATTGACTACATTTGGGAACAATCGAAAGGTCAACCTTGGATAGTTAATTCATTATTTAAACGAGCAACGTTACAAATTCTCGACAGTGATGATTTTCAAACAGTAACACTTGACCATATTAAAACAGCGCGGGAACAGATGATTCTTGCTAGAGAAACACATTTAGATTCTCTTGCTTATCGTTTGCAAGACCCGAAAATAAAATATGTGTTGGAAACTTTAATGACAGGTAGTCTTGATTTGCAATTACCGCAAAGTGATAGTTTTCGGATTTGTCTTGACTTGGGTCTTGTGTCGAATGATCGTGACGGTATAACGATTGCGAATCCGATCTATCGGGAAGTATTAGCCAGAGAGATTTCGGCAGGAGCTCAGGTCATGTTACCTCCG
>JAITIZ010000121.1 GCA_031279215.1 Planctomycetaceae bacterium | reverse complement strand
CCCGCCCCCCCCCCCCACACCCCCCCCCCCCCCCCCCCACCCCCCCCCCACACCCCGCCCCCCCCCGGGGGGGGCGCGCAATCGGTAGTGGAAAGTTGATAACGGATAGTGAAGAGTCTTCACGTTCTAAACTATTTCCTGTAAACTTCTTACAACTTCTTCGTTCTTCACCTTTCGGCTTTACATTAGTCGAACTTCTTGTGGTGATTGCGATTATCGGCGTGTTAATCGCACTTCTGTTGCCAGCCGTTCAAGCCGCTCGCGAAGCCGCTAGGCGTTCAATGTGCCTCAATCAAATCAAACAGATTGCTCTCGCATTACACAATTATCACGATGCTCACAAAACACTTCCCGCCGGACGTACCGGACCTTATGGACCCTATTCGCTTAGCGGTGGTAGAGATCGTTTCAGTACGTTCATCGGTCTGATGCCGTTTTACGAACAACAAGCTCTCTATTCACGTTTTACCGGTGAAGATATTGGAACAGTGGACGGAGGTGTTACTGGACCAATGCAAGACAGCGGACTTCAGCCAGAACATCCATGCGCTCAACAGATTAAAATGTTGTTATGTCCTTCAGATACCGGTAACACTAAGTCTGCCGACGAGTCAGGGCGGACCAATTATCGATTTTGTGACGGTGACCGTGCAGTTAATGCTGGTTGGCAAGCGGCTCGCGGAGCCTTTGGTGCCAATATTTTTAACGATATTGGTTGTATCATTGATGGAACAAGTAATACGCTGATCATCAGTGAACGATGTTTTGCCAAAACAGGAAAAGAAATTAAACACGGAACCGCCGTCAATGTAGGAACGGCGGTTTTCACTAATACTACAACTGGAAATGTTAAGGCAGGAGGTGCCAAAGCATGTCTTGATCTTGCTGATTTTTCCACGAATGAATATGTCCCATCGGCAACAGTTTGGCCCGATTCAGGGCGAAGTTATGTTGATGGTTATCCCTTTGCAACAGGTTTTAGTGCAGTTCTTCCGCCTAATTCTCCTTCGTGTTCCAATTTTTCCGGTACCCCCGGAACCGGTAGCGGTACCGATGCTGCTTCTATTATGACTCCGAGCAGTCGGCACAGCGGCGGAGTGAACGCTGCAATGGCTGATGGTTCCGGTAAATTTATTGCGCAAACAATTGATGCCGGTGATAACATGGCGGAGGCTCTTTCGGAAAACCCCGGTAAACATTCACCCTATGGTGTTTGGGGTGCTATTGGTTCACGTAACGGAAAAGAATCTGTAACTCTTCCGTAATTTCTTTTTTCGCAACATTTACTTCCAACATTCCCGCAACAGGAGCGGAATGATTATCCAATTTTGTATTTCCCCATCCATTTTTCATTCAAAGGAGATTTTCATGTCTATCAATCCAAAGAGGCGAGGTTTTACGTTAGTGGAACTTCTTGTTGTGATCGCTATTATTGGCGTTCTTATTGCCTTGTTACTTCCGGCAGTTCAAGCGGCACGGGAGGCGGCACGGCGAATACAGTGTTCGAATAACTTTAAGCAAATTGGAATCGCGTTACACAATTATCACGATACCAATCTTGCGTTTCCGATGGAAGGAACCATTCCTCCGAACAATACCGCTCCAACCGCCGCCGCACCGTTTGGAGGATATTATTTCGGAATAACTGTTCGATTATTGCCGTTTATCGAACAGACACAACTTTTCAGTCAGTTTACGATGGGTAACTATCTGACGACCGCCGTGTTCAGTGCAAGCGATGGCGGAACAAGTTTGTCGGATGCGTTTTACCTTAGTAAAACCGTGATGCCGTCATGGTATCTTTGTCCTTCAACTCCGATGAAAAAGAATCGGTTAAGTGTTGGCGGTAATGCCGGAACTCCGCGTTACGAAGGAACCACTGCTTTTGCAACACATTATTTTGGAATTGCCGGTTCTATTGGTGTTAAATCGGACGGTACGGTTTATGAACCATTATACGTAACACCGGCAACGGCAGGAGATAGTTTGGTTGCCCAAAATGGGTTCTTTTACCCCGACTCCAACACAACTTTCAGCTCCATAACAGACGGAACATCGAATACCTTTGCCTTTAGTGAAATTGCTTGGGAAGGTTGCCAACATTATCGTGCTTGGTATCGTGGTTCCTTTATGCGGGGAAGTGGTACAACCGCAACCTATTCGATGATGTCGGTAAAAAGTGTTAGTGTTTATCTGAAACAATCAAGCAGTCCTTATTACGATACGAGTCAACAACTTCGGATCAACGGAGGACCAAAACATGTCAATGATAGCACTACAACTGTTTATAATTTATATTCGGCTTACTCTAATATCGGTGTTTGGGGAAGTAACCACAACGGCGGTTGTCAATTTTTACTTGGTGATGGTTCTGTCCGGTTTGTTTCCGAAACATTAAATCCCGATATTATGCTTTCCTGCGGTTCCGGCAACGGCGGTGAATCCGTTTCACCTCCCTAGTTTTTCGTGTATAATTTATTTCAATCGTTCATTTTTACAGTGGGAATAGTTATCAGAAATGATTTCTCAACTATTTTTCCACACAATAATCACAATAATTATGACAATAATTTTAACCTCAATTACAAAGGAAAATGCTATGCGTTATGTTATTTCGTTTTTGATTTTTGTTCTGTTTGTTTCACCACTTTCGGCAACTCCGCCAAGCGGTCATGGAGTTTCATTTGACGGACAAAACGGTTATATCGTTTCGGATTTCAAATTACCTGCGAAAACATTTTCTGTTGCCGCATGGGTTTGTGTAACACAAAATTCCGGTTCGCAAATGATTGCCTCACTCGGAAAACCAGGGAACGATTTTTCACTTTATCTTTATCAGGGCAATGTTCGTATGTTGGTCGAACATAACCCCGCAGCTGGCAGTAACCCCGGTAATGCCTATGATTTTGCGTTGGCTCCGTTACCGAAACCCAATGAATGGACTCATTATCTCGGAACTTATAACGGTGAAACGATTACTATTTATCTTAACGGTGTAAAAAAAGGAACAAAAAAAGCTCCATGTAAACGTGATGTGTTTCATTCACGGTTGTTTCTCGGCACTGCACCGGAATCAGGACGCGGATTGAAGGGTTCTCTTGATAATGTACGTTTTTGGAACCGCCCGTTGACTTCGGAAGAAGCCGAAAAAATTGTCAACGGTGAAAATGTTTCAGATGGTCTGATTGCCGAATGGAACGCCGACAAAAAATCAGAAACAGAATGGTTAAACGCAGTCGAAGGCGCACCAAAAGCAGTTTTATTCAAACCAACCGCCGCCGAACAATCAGCACAAACAAAACAAACTATCGAATTGTTGAACAAAAAAGATAACGGCTATCGCGGTATCTGGTATCACAATCAACCGTCAAAAGATGAATATGTGTTCAAATATAGCGGCGGTCTCGGAACCTATCCGGCAAATCATTATCCGTTTGCCGTTTACGCACCGGAAGCCGGTAAAACATTTTTTTGTTACGGCGGAACAGAACAAGGAACAGAAAAATCCTTGCTTCACGAAGTTTCCTACTTTGATCACCAAACAGGAACAGTTCCGCATCCTACGATTCTTCTTGATAAAAAAACAGACGATGCCCACGACAATCCCGTTATGAGTATTGACGATCAGGGTTATCTCTGGATTTTTTCAACTTCACACGGAACCGGCAGACCTTCGTTTATTCATAAAAGCAGGAAACCTTATGATATTGAAGAGTTTGAACGAATTTCAGCAACGAAATTATTGAATAGTAAAACGGAACCGTCCCAAACAGAATCATTCGAAACAGAATTATTCAATACGGTTCCGCTCAATAATTTTTCATATTTTCAAATTTACCATCTTTCCGGCAGGGGTTTTGCGGCGATGTTTACGACTTACGACAAGCGGATACTGAATGATCCGTCGTCGATTTCCGCACGAACACTTTGTTCGATGTCCAGTTCCGACGGTGTGAAATGGAGTGAATGGAGACCTTACGCAGGAATTTTGTACGGACATTATCAAAGTACCGGTGTTTCCAAGACCGGAAAGATCGGGAGTTCATTCAACTTTCACCCGAATGATAAACAGACAGGACGTGTTGGATTGAATTACCGTTCCAATTTGTATTATATGGAAACAAAAGATTCCGGCAAAACATGGCAAACTGTTCAGGGAAAACCGATTACTGTTCCGCTTAAAGAAATCGAAAACGAAACGCTGGTTCATGATTATTACAATGAAAATCGAAACGTTTATATTATGGACGTGAATTTCGACGATGAAGATAAACCGGTAATTTTGTATTTAACGAGCAAGGGTTATGAATCGGGACCAAAAAATGATCCGCGTCGTTGGTACACGGCATACTGGACAGGAAAAGATTGGAAAATCAATTCAATTACTGATTCCGATAACAATTACGATTTTGGTTCGATTTATATCGAGAAAAACAATCTTTGGCGAATTATCGGAACAACAGAAAAAGGACCTCAAGCCTACAATACCGGAGGTGAAATTGCTGTTTGGTTGAGTCGGGATTGGGGAACGACATGGAACAAGGAAAAACAATTGACAACCGGCAGTGAATTTAACCAATGTTATCCGCGTCGTCCGGTTAATGCTCATTCTGATTTTTACGCTCTCTGGGCTTGTGGTCATGGTAGAAAAAAATCAACATCAACACTTTATTTTTGCAATAAAAATGGTGATGTTTTTGAACTGCCCCGACAAATGGACACTGAACACCAAAAACCAAAACAACATTGAAAGCAATCTTACAGCCACTGTCTATTTTGACATTTTTGTTTTAATTTTTTTTAACACGAAACACACAAAATGACACGAAACATACGAAAAAATTTGTTGTTGTCCTTTTCGTATAATTTTTGTGTCGTTAGTGAAGTTTCGTGTATTTCGTGTTCAAAATAAACAGATACATTTTGACGGGATAGACAGAATGGACGGGATTTTTAAATAAAAGACACGAAAATTCTGTTCTTATAAAACCGAATTTTCGTAACTGTCTATTTTGTTTTTTACCACAGAGTCAAAAAACGAAAACCGAGTTGCCCAATGTGATAAATAGATTCAGAGAGTTAATAGACAAAAAGTGTCATTATTTTTACCGTGTAAAGTATATAAACTTTGTTGGTATGTGATTTCCGCCTGGAAACAGAAAAAAATTTTGGGGAGGGTATTGACATATTTTAATCTCTCATATAATATTACGTCAATAATTAATTTTGAGTCTTTTTAATTTCAACATTTGGGGATCAAATTACATTTTGAAAAATAAATTGCCCGAATTTTTGTTCGGGTGTTAAAAAATCGAGTACGTCAACTATTACGAAATCGCTTCGGCGAATTGTAATTTTCTACATAACGACCGGATTTTCCGGGTAGAAAATTACGGTGGTATTTCAAAGTTACGTGGCTCCCGATAAGGGAGCGTCGCGTGAAATACCATAGGTAAATTCAGTGTTGCCTATTAAAAGTGTAATACACCACTTTCGTTGGTGGGAATGAACCTGTTTTCGTAATCGTGTCGCTCCTAAATAATTCTAAGAGCGATATTCTGTTGCCGTTTCTCGGCGTTACGTTTTTCCCGTTTTTTAGCAAAAGCAGATTATTTGTTATGTAATCTGTAAAAATTTTCTCTT
>JAITIZ010000476.1 GCA_031279215.1 Planctomycetaceae bacterium | reverse complement strand
ATAATTTATTGTATGTCAAGTGGATATAATTCGTCAAAAAAGGCTTTTTTACCCCCCCTTTGATTTGATATGGTAGTGATTTTTTGACGGAAGTAATTATTTTTGAATAACTTACATTGTAAAAAAAAAAAATTACTAACAAAATGGAGACGGAGGTTTGTTTGCCGGTTTTTTGGTTACCGGATTCGGTAAAAATCGAACTTCAGTGCCGAATCTCTACTAATTCAACGATTCTTCATACCGGTCATGTCGAAAACAGAACTCCTGTAAAAAATAATAAATCCCAATCTCAATGAATCACATTACCGTATTTAATTGTCTTTTTTTCATCAATCTCAAAAATAAAAACACTATCACCTAAAAACACTATCACCACCGCCAAATCGTTTTCAAAATATCCAAGACACATTTCGTGTTATTAAACTCAAAAACGGAATATTGTAAACGTATTCCACCACGTTCAAGAACGTATTGCCGCAAAATGCCGCCGCAATTTCGCAATTTATTGTCCAATTTTTATTGACATGAAATCCGGTATTGGAACCTCTTTTGTCTTTGAGAAACTTAAACAACGTTTTAGAGATCAATGACTTTACCTGATAAATTTTCAACTCGCCGTCGGGATCATCTATTAACTCAAAAATATCAGATGCATTTTCTCTTATTATCATTTAATTGAGACAATAACAAATATTGATTGTTATTGCGATCTTCTACAACAACTCCGCAATGAAATTTTATTTATTTCATATTCTTCGTTAAATTGCAATATATCAGTGGAATTTTCGTTAAAAGATGAATCTAATGTAGGTTGCAATGGTTGATCCGGTTTTCCCATTTCTGTCCGTCAACAGGCTCAAGTCGGCTCTTGCCGACACAATGGCGGGTGAAAGCCCTTCAGCGAAACATTACCTACCTTTGAATTATTGCTTTTTCGGTGTTTCACACAAAAATTCTACTCTTATAAAAACCGAATTTTAAAGTGCAATGAGTATATCAACTACTCCCAGTCTTTATATTTAGAAATTTCCATCTGTGATTCCACTACCGAAGCTAACAGTTGAAGAATCAATATTAACCGGTAATCCTTTATTTTTACGTGCTTCGAGTTTTTTTTCTAAAGGAGCGGTAAATTTTCGAGTTTTTTGTGGTACTGGTGTTGGTATTGGAGTTTGTTCGGGTGGTTTGGGATTAGGAATACCATGTTTTTCCCGTATAATTGCGTCGTAAACCTCTTGCCGATGGACAGCAACATTAGGAGGAGCTTGAATTCCAATCCGAACACGATCCCCACGAATATCAACAATGGTTACAACAATATCATCACCAATATAGATACTTTCGTCCCTGTATCTCGAAAGAACCAACATGTTTATCCTCCTTAACTCTATTCTCTTGTCAATGTTAATAAATATTATTCGCTAATAACATGTTTATTACGAAATATCGTAAATACGTTATCATTTAAAAATGATATTTTGAAATATAATTTTAAAAATGTTGACTATGTTATATTTTCGACATCTCCAGTTAATAGATTGAGTTAAATAAATAAAAAAGATAAAATAGAAAACTTGCGTATTATTACCAAAATGTCTCATACAACCGTTAATATTGTTAGGAATTGTATTTTGGTTGAAAGAAATTGGATTGGGGTTGCCATTTTTTGGCAATCTGATATGCTGTAAATGTTTTACCCGGTGATCGATAAGAACGCTAAATCTTTATTCAAATGATGAGTTTGAATTCTGTTTTGTATTACTTTGGCGTTGGTAACTAATTTCAGTAATTGATATCAGTAACTGAAAATGGTTGTCGGTTGCGGTAATTGTTTGAATTTCAAAATGTTTGTTTGGTTCCAAAGGAAGAACCGCTAAATTTAATTATCATGTCAACACACACCTCTTCTCAAAATAATTACGAACACCAATCTCAACAAGAACACGAAACACAACACGAACACGAAGCACAACCAACAAAACGATTGATACCGGTTGCGGTTGCTATTGTTCTTATTCTTTGTTTGTACGGTTTTCTTGTTTGGCAAGGTTTACCGCAACATTGGACGGAAATAGCCAATACCCCGCATCACACAACAGAACAACATCACTCTGTTGAACATCTTGCCCCAACCGAACAACACCCAACGGAAAATCTCCTCCAACATGAAGTTTCCCAATTAACCGAAAAAGCAGAGCAAACCGAAAAAACAGAACCAACCGAACAAGCCGAAATACGTCATCATCCGCCTTATATTATGGTTTTACCGTTTGCGGTGTTGTTGCTTAGTATAGCGTTTTTGCCGTTACATCCTACGGCGGCGCGGTTTTGGGAAAATAATACCAATAAATTTCTTGTAGCGTTTGGTCTTGGTTTTATCACATTGCTTTATTATTTTTTCGCTTGTAATTTTCCGGTCGAGTTACATTGGCCCGGTCATGCGGTTATTGCGCCTTCAGAGGGAGGTTTTGAGATTGCCAAAGCGGTTTTTATCAATGCGATTTTGAATGAATTTATTCCGTTTATTGTTTTGCTTTTTTCACTTTTTACGATTACCGGAGGTATCCGAATCGAGGGTGATTTGAAAGCAAGTCCGTTTGTAAATTCGTCAATCCTTTTTATTGGAACAATTTTAGCCAGTCTTGTCGGAACTACCGGAGCGGCAATGCTTTTGATTCGTCTTTTATTGGAAACGAACAAACAACGGAAATACAAAGTTCATACAATTATTGTATTTATTTTTTGTGTTTGTAATTGCGGAGGCTGCCTAACACCGCTTGGCGATCCGCCGTTGTTTCTTGGATATTTGCGGGGTATTGCGTTTTCGTGGACATTGTTTGCTCTTTGGCCTGCGTGGATGTTTGTCAATTTAATTCTGATTGGATTCTATTTTCTTTGGGACACTGTTTGGTATTATCCTAAAGAGCCAAAAGAAAATAAAGAAGCGGATTTACGTGAACAAACGGCTCTTAAAATTACCGGATGTTTATTGAATATTCCGTTGCTTGCCGGAGTGGTTTGTGCGGTCATGTTTCTTGATCCCGGCAAGGCAATTCCGGGAACAGATTGGCATCCGTGGAGTTATTTACGTGAAGTGGTTCAGTTGGGTCTTGCTGCTTTGTCGTTGTTTTTGGGAAGCCGTGAACTGCGTTATAAAAACTCCTTTAACTTCCTAGCAATTGGTGAAGTTGCGGCGTTGTTTTTTGGTATTTTTATTTGCATGCAGGCTCCGCTTCAGATTTTGAATTACGAAGGCAAAAATATTGTCGCCCGCGCGGAACAACAAACCGGAATTGAAAAAACAAAATTATTTTTCTGGGCAACCGGTTCACTAAGTTCTGTCCTTGACAACGCCCCAACTTATGTTGTCTTTTTTGAAACAGCAAAATCCTTGTCGCCAAACACAGAGGAAGAGATCCAAAATGATCTGGAATGGAAAGAAAAATACGACAATGGTCAATTGGTTCCGGTTGGCAACAATGGTTTTATTGACTATCATCTTTTGGTTGCGGTTGCGTTGGGAGCGGTGTTTATGGGGTCAATGACTTACATCGGAAACGGTCCCAATTTTATGGTCAAAGCAATTGCCGAACAATCCGGTGTTAAAATGCCTAGTTTTCTAGGATATATGGTTTATAGCTGCCTGATATTGTTACCGTTACTGATTATTATGACGTTGTTGTTCCTCTAACCCGAATCATTCAATTTTGTACACTTATTGTAATTATTCAGTTGGGCATTCTCTAATAATTCCATTTTGTAATATATCAGTGGAATTTTTGTTAAAAGATAAACTTAAGGTAGGCGACCGTAGGTGAAAGCCTTTCGCCGAAGGATTTTTACCCATGGTCACATGCGTTAGGTTTGTTATTGTGTTGTACGCTGTTGGTTTTCAATTTCCGTTCGTCAACAGGGGCAAGTCGGCGAGTACCGCCGACTTGCCGATAGTTTGGGACAGACAATTTTGAATCATTTCTTTGTCAGTTTATATGAAAAATTTGAGAAATAAAAACCATTTTTAGCAAAAAATATTTTTTGATAAAAATGGTTTTCAGTTTTACTATCTTGATTTGTTTCGACTTCAAGATATATTAATTACGAGAATAAAAAAGGATAGGAAGATATTGGATAGAATAGATTTTTGACAATTAGGTAATAGACGAGAACTATATCGATAATAGGGGCATCTTTGTTCCATTAAAATCGTTATAATGCGTAAAAATTCGGGCTAACCGAACATAATACACATTATCGGACGTAACAGAATCAGCCAAATAACTCTTAAAGACGG
>JAITIZ010000653.1 GCA_031279215.1 Planctomycetaceae bacterium | reverse complement strand
AAGGAACGCGGACGTCTCGACCTCATTTTTAGTAGTTTTTTTGTAAAAAAACAGGGCAGGCGAGACGCCTGCGTTCCTCCTAATATTAGTTTTTAGAAGTTACCTTGATTATTAGAAATTCCCTTTGGGGAAAATTTTGTATTTTTTGGGGGGTCCAAACCGAAATTGGAACTTTTCAAACCGAAATTGGGACTTTTCAAACCGAAATTGGGATTTTTCAAACCGAAATTGGGATTTTTCAAACCGAAATTGGGACTTTTCAAACCGAAATTGGGACTTTTCAAACTGAAATTGGGGCTTCCCAAACCGAAATTGGAACTTTTCAAACCGAAATTGGGGCTTTTCAAACCGAAATTGGGGCTTTTCAAACCGGAATTGGGGCTTCCCAAACCGGAATTGGGAACTCCCAAACCGGAATTGGGGCTTCCCAAACCGGAATTGGGGCTTCCCAAACCGGAATTGGGAACTCCCAAAACGGAATTGGGAACTCCCAAACCGGAATTGGGAACTCCCAAAATTGTTGTAAATGAACAGTTTTAACCTTTTAATTAAGGATATTTTGTAATTATTCAGGTGAAAATTTTTTCAAGGGGACTTGGTTTGGGCGGGGATATTGTTGAAAACACAATTTTTTCGTTTGTGTTACTATCTTCTATCCACTATCAATTATCAACTACCAATTATTACGATGGCGCGTGAAAAACCTAAAGAGGCGGGTGTTCCTGAATGGATATTGACTTACGGGGATATGATGTCGTTGTTGCTTTGTTTTTTTATCATGCTTTACTCGATGAGTGTGATTGCGACGATCAAATTTGAGGCGGTGGTGGAATCACTTCAAAAAAATCTGGGTTATTCCGGTTCGAGTAAAACGCCGAGCCGGTCGAATAAACCCACCACACAACGTTCCACGACCAGTGAACGCTCCAACCGGCTCGCCGCACTCACCGGCGGTCAACCCATTGTTTCCGCACAAGGTGAACATCAAACTGTTCAAACAATTCGTATTAAGGAAGAACGTATTAAAGGGGGAATTATTCGGTTTGATCTTGGCAGTGATGAATTGAATACTCAGGCACGGCAAGATATTGATGCGATTCAAACAACTCTTGTGGGTTCTCCGTTCAAGATTATGATTAAGGGACATGCGGCTCAGTATGAGTTACAGGGACCTTACCAGCAAGATATTGATTTGGCGTATGCTCGTGCGGTGAATGTTCGTGATTATCTTATTTCGCGCGGGTTCAAAGCGAAGTTTTTCCAATTGGCGGTTGTCGGTTCCCATGAACCTCTGAACCGTGCGGTGTTACCGCCTGGTATTGATCCGAAAACAATTAACTCTATTGTTGAAATTATTCTTCTTGATAAAACCGTTCGGAATTTACAAGATGATTCCAATAACAGTTCCGTAGAAAATGTTCCTATTCAGTAGAGAACAATAATACCGTATTATAATTTTTCATTGATTCCGACCATGATCGACATCAAAAAACAAAAACGCAGTACAAAATCAATTCTTCTTGCGGGAGTGATTTTGTTTATTGTTCTCACTTACTATGTTGTTGCCATGGTACAGCGCAATCATCTTGTTCGAGAGAACCGGAGTTATTCGTTATTGATTTCTCCGAAGACCGTAAAATTCGGCGGTGAAAAAATATCGGGAGAGATATTTAGCGGTATGGAAACTGCTCGTTCTGAAAAAGACCCTGAGTTGATTAACGAAATTAAAAAAGTTATTGCTCAAAAGGAAATGCCGTCCGAAATTTTTAAAAATAAGCCTTCTGAAAACACCAATATCGCTCTCACACTAAACAATACCTTCCGTCTTGAAAATATTGAAGACCTAAAAATCCTTCGAGCGGCTGCGCCCAAAGATGCCCAATGGAATATCACGAACCAAACACTAGAACAATTGGACGAAATACTAACCCGTTTTGAGCCCAAACGTCTTACGATTCGTAATGCCATTAATCGTCCGGATACTCATTTTTATTTTATTTTTGAACATGATGAGGAATTGGGAGAGATTGTTGATATTTCGGCGGCGGATTATTTGGAGGATTATTTATTGCTTGAGGAGTATGCTATTGCGAGGGCACTTCGGGGCGGTCAAATAGAAGAGGCGTTAAATTCGTTGGTGTATATTTTCCGGATAGCTCAGTTGGCGTCGGAGGTTGCGGTTCCGGCGGTTCGGTCGTCGGCGGCTCTGATTCGGCTGCGTGCTGTTGACGTGATGCAAACGGTTATTTTGGATGAAAAATTCAACAAACGATATTTGAACGGTTTATACGGAATGATTCTGGAACAACTTAAATCTTGGACACCGGATCGAACTGTTTGGGCGGCTGACCGTGCCAGCGGTATGAAAACATATCACCGCATTTTACAATATGGTGTTGAAGCGGCATTGACGCCGGAAGAAATTGAAGACTTGGAACAACGCGGGCTGCTGGTTTTCATCACGCGAAAACAAAAAAAACGTAAAAATAATAAAACCAACAATGATAACAATACAGAAAATTACGAAACAAAAGAAACTATTCTCCTAAAAGATAATTTTTTCAAAACACATATTGCGGATGAGGTTTTTTATTTGCAATCAATGCAAAAAATCATTGACGTATGTAACAAACCGTTTTATCAACGGATTTCTATTTTGGATGAAATTAACAATGAAATACTTCTCAAAATAGACAAAGGACAAGAGCCTATTATTGGGGTTTTATTGCTTCGTGACATTGTTCGTTTGATGCGTCTTTATGCGCAAGATCGTGCTGGTTGTGAGATTGCGTTTTTGGCAATGTCTCTCTCCTTAGAAAAACCAACGATTCCTGCCTTGATCGCCAACCCGTTTTCTGAAGAAAAATACAAAATAAACCAAACAAAAGACGACGAAAATCCAAACAAAAAATTTATTCTGGTTTCATCTCAAGGAAATCATTTACCGTTCCGCGTCCCTGATTATCGCACAAAAACAAAAAAAATAGAATAATTGCAATATAATCAGTAGAATTTTATTTTGCAATCACCCGCACAGGGTAAACCCCGCCGTTAACGCAAAAGTATCGATACATTTTTTTGGGATTGATTTCCTTCATTCGCACTCGGTTGGGTTGTTCTGTCTTACCGATACGCCATTCTTGCAACATTCGAGCAAACGGAACAATTTCAGCGAACAACTGAATTGGAAATTCAAGGACGAAAATGTTATCAAGAAGTTGCCGAAGTTAAGGTTACGCTTGATCGTCCTGCCAATCATAAAATCAATGGGAAACGAAAATCTTATACGTTATGACAGGATAAAAGTAATATTGGGGTTAATGATCGTTGATAATTTTTTTGAGTTTTTCAACTTCGTTGACAAGATTTTTGAATTCTTTTCGTAATTCGGGAAGACGTTGGAGGGCGATTTGAATTTTCATTTGTTCTTTTTCGGGAGTTGCGGGAATTCCGACAAGGCGGACATCCGGTTCTACATCAGATAAAATACCCGCCATTGCCCCAAGCACTGCCCGATCTCCAATATGAACATGGTCCTTCACCCCAACCCGGCCAGCCATCACCACATAATCTCCCGTTGTCGTACTCCCCGCAATTCCAGTGTGAGCACAAATTAAATTGTACTTACCTAGTTTGCAATTATGTCCAATCATTACAAGATTATCAATTTTTGTTCCATCTCCGACAATTGTTGAACCATAAGTTGCACGGTCAATCGTGCTGCATGAACCGATTTCCACATCGTTCCCAATCACAACATTACCTAATTGAGGCGATAGTTTGTGAAATCCTTGCGAAGAATCGTATCCAAATCCAAACGCACCAATAACCGCCCCAGAATGAATAATACAACGACAACCAACAACCGTATTCCGATAAAGAACGGCATTCGGAAAAATAACCGTTTTTTCACCAACTTGGGAACCCGCCCGAATTTGAACTCCCGCATGGACAACCACTTCATTACCAAGTTCAACATCCTCTTCAATCACAGCAAAAGGACCAATCGCAACATTATTACCGAGTTGGATATTCGGGTGAACACAAGATCGTTCACTAATTCCGTGTATGGATTCTTCACGTTGCGGTGAAAAAAAAACGGCAATTTGTTCAAACGCCCGCAAAACATCAGGAACCTGAATCAATGAAAACCCCACCGGATTTACATCAGTTGGAACAAGAACTGCTCCCGCTTTGCATTTTCGGTAAAACAAGGAAAGACGATCCGCATGATCAAGAAATGTTAATTCTGATGAAACCGCATTTTGAATCGGAGCCACTCCCTCAATAACAATATTACCATCGCCAATAAGAACCCCATTGACCATCTCCGCCAATTCCGATAACCTTTTACTTTGCATGACGAAATTCCGATCCGTTAAAACGGAAACTGTTTATCTTTACTAAACCACAGAGAACACAATATACAGAGAGAAAGAAAACAAGAGAATTTCTAATAACCAAGTTAACGGCGGGGTTTACCCAGCACTTTGTGCCTAAAATTCAGCAACGCAGGGCAAGCCTACGCCGTTAACGCTCGGTAAATTTTGAGTTATTTAGAAGTTCCCATGTTTAATTCATCAACCATTCGAGTGATTCCGTAGTATAACCTGTGAACCGGCAATTGAATATACTCACCACAGAAAATTTAGGTAATATTTCATTTGTAATGATTCAGTAGGTCTTGCAATTATATAAATTGTTGTTGTTAGGAATGTTCCTTTGTATTCTGTGTATTCTGTTCCGTGTTGAAAATAAATATTCAATGGAATAGGTACAAAACTTTTTCTACTGCTTGAATTCAAAAATTTTTGGGTTAAAATATTCTCCGGTTTTGAAATTCGATAATAAGTACGAATTTCTAATTTCTATTTATGACAAACGTTTCAAATTGAAAGGAAACATTATGAATCGACGTCATTGGTTGACAAATGTACTTGGCGGAACCGCGATGGCGGCCGTATTGGTGTCTGGTATGGATGTTCTTGCTCAGCCCTTGCAAGGACGCCGCCGTCAACAAGGGGAACGAACTCTCAAAAAGTACGATAATTCCCATTTTTATAACGCAGACGGCAGTTTCAACGAAAAAGCGGCAAAAGACGCTTATATTGAATTACTCCGATTCCATCGTTATTCATTACCTGGAGTGGTTAATGATGAGCGGTTTTGGATTCGGGATTTTGGTCTTGGCGATTTTGCTAATGTCGGAATGGGCGGTATTTTCTGGCTCAATGACAAGAAACATGGTTATTTCGGTCACGAAATTTACCTTTTGCCGTTCCAGATGATCCCGGAACATGCCCATGTTGAAGCGGAAGACAAACCGCCCAAACATGAGTATTGGCAAGTCCGCCACGGAAGTATTTACAATTTCGGCAAAGGCGGTTCTAAAGACGATTTGGGTAAACTTCCTGTACAACTCCCAAAATCTCAACTTGACGCCAATGCTATTACCGCATTCACCTGTGTTGAACTCAAGGCAGGAACCGGAAAAGGCAGTGAAGCGGTTCTCACTGGTTTGGGAGATTACCATTTCATGATGGGCGGTCCGCAAGGGGCGATTGTTACGGAATACGCCTCGTTCCATGCCGGAACAGGACTCAAATTCCAAAATTCAAAAGGCGTTGACGGCAACACCAAAGCCGCAAAATAATAAACCGCCTAAAACGGGGAATATCAAAACAAGATATTCTCCGTTCTTTTTTTATGACTCATTTACTTTAACCATTTTTTGCAACTTTATTTCTATGCAATACTTACATTTTGGTGTTCCGACAACACAAGAAAAAAACTGGTCTGGTTATATTGCCGATCTTGGGGTTCATGTTACGGATCCGGGTGCGGATATTTTCGGTATTGAATGGTTAAAATTCGATGCGGATAGTCCAATGCACGAATTGATTAAAACAAAATCCCATACCGCATTTGCGGTTGATGATCTTGATGCGGCACTTGCCGGTAAAGAAATTATTTTGCCGCCTTATTCTCCTGCTCCGGGTTTTCGTATCGCTTTTATTGATTATGAGGGAGCGATCATTGAGTTATCGGAAACTAAAGAAACAAAATAATATTTCGGGGAACTTCTAAAAACCTAATGTAAAAATTTATTGTTAGAAGGAACGCGGTCGTCTCGACCGCATTTTTAGGCGTTTTTTTGTAAAAAAACAGGGCAGGCGAGACGCCTGCGTTCCTCC
>JAITIZ010000648.1 GCA_031279215.1 Planctomycetaceae bacterium | reverse complement strand
TAGGAACGCGGGCGTCTCACCCGCAACACTAAAAAACGTACCGTCGTTCTATGCAGGCGGACACGGCGGCATTTGCGGCGGCGAATTTGCAGAATCATTGCAATTATTGCCGACGGATCAGATTCCCGAACTCCGAAAATTGTTGGAACAATTAGGCAGCGCAAATAATTACAAAAACTTTTTGATAAGGATACGCCTATCCCTACTAGAAAATTTTCAGAAAAAGTAGAAATTTTTAGAAAAACAGTTGAAAAAGAAATTTATTTACCTAATCACTATTGAACACTTTAAGCAATTGACTATAATCCTTTGGCAAGATGGATAAAGATACTAAAGATTTTTGGCTAAACCTGATTGGCCGTTTCTTGTTTTTGATTACGGTTGCGGTTATTGTTATCGCTATTTTTTGGCTTATTCCCGAATCGGATCGCGGTCAAACACTCGTTAATATTTTCTCGGTCGTTTTTATACCCTGGAAAATTACTTTATTTTTTGCTTTACTAGCAGCCTTTTTTGCTGGTCAATTGTACGTCCTAAGAAAAAGGAATAAAAAATAAAAATAAGGAAAGAAAAATGAGTACCTTTGTTATTATTACAGCAGATATTCTATCATCGTTGTTTTTACTCCTACTTCTCTGGTATGTTGCAATCAAACCGTTTATAGAGGAATACCTTCGATTACAGATTGACCGGCTGGAAGCCCTTCTTATCGCCGACACCAAGCAATATCCCTGTCTAAAACCTCACTCAAGAAAATTAAGGGCTTTATTTCGACTCATCGGCAATCGCCCTCATTTATGCTCCATAACGTTCCTTTTATCCGGTGCGAAAGAATCATTAACAAAAAAAACAGCCGATAAAATTACAAAACACATAGAAGACATACTTAACGCAATAAATCAATACGAAAAAGAACAGGGTAATACCGTCCGCCCTAACAAAATGGTTCAGATATTTCTGACAATGTTAGCCTGTCAAAATCCTCTGTTCTACTGGTTCATAAAGATACTAATGTTCACATTACGAATTAATTTACAGAGAATTTTAGCGTATTTCTATAAGTATTTTATTGACTTAAAAATACCGAGATTAGTAGAACAAAAAAATCAGACATATCCTGCTTTTTCATTAAAATAGGCGGAGAACAGTTTGACTTATGGGAACTTCTAAAAACTCATTTTTTTAGGAACGCAGGCGTCTCGCCTGCACTTTTTATAGGCAATGTGCAGTCGAGACGACTGCGTTCCTGATGTTTTTAGAAGTTCCCTTATAATTAAAACAGGAAATCAATTGACAGGTTGTGAGACCGGTCAATTGATTTCCTGTTTTATTTTTTACTCTCATTATTTTTAAACTTGTACTTCTTTTGATCCCGTCAAAATCCGTTGATCTTGTCAAAAAACGAAAACCGAATTGTCATGTGTGATGAGTATAACAGGATTGAGTATAATTATCCTTCTTCCTGACGGTTAAATATTTCTGATTCGATATTACCGTCTTTGAGCCAAACCACACGGCGAGCCCGGTTACCAACATTGGATTCGTGTGTTACGAGAATAATTGTTCGTCCTTCTTCATTGAGTCGGTCTAACAGTTGGAGAATTTCTTCTGTTGTTATTGAGTCAAGATTACCGGTTGGTTCGTCGGCAAGAATAAAATAAGGATCATTCACCAAACTCCGAGCAATCGCAACACGTTGTTGTTGTCCGCCGGAAAGTTGCATTGGGCGATGACTAAGCCTATCGGCCAAACCCACCATTTCGGCAAGCTCCACACAACGTCTTCGCGATTTCCAAGTTACTTGCCCCTGATAAAAAAGCGGTACCTCAATATTTTCCAAAACGGTCAACTGTTGAATCAGATTGTACGATTGAAATACAAATCCAATTCGTGACGCACGAATAGTGGAAAGTTGATAATCATTCAATGTTGTTACGTCATCATTGCCAAGCCAGATTTTTCCGTTTGAGGGGCGATCAAGGCAGCCAAGTAAATTGAGCATGGTACTTTTTCCAGAACCGGATGCTCCCATAATCGCAATATAATCTCCTTCCGGTATTTCCATACTAACCCCGCGCAACGCCCGAACCGTTTCTCCTTTGAGTATATATTCTTTCGTCACTTCCAATAATCTAGCTGCCAATTTCATTGTTCGTTAATAATGAATAATAAATAGGTAAATAATAAAGCAGGGGAAATAGTTGACAACGGATAGTGTACATTATTACCGAAACGGTAATAACTCCGCTTGCGGCAATCATTGCGAATCGCAATAATCGAATAAATCATAGTTCAAACAATAATTCCAGTAATTGTTTATTTAAAAAAGGATACCCATTTACACATCGACATGAATTCGTCTTGAAAGGATATTAGGATCGTTCCTCGTTTTGAGTGAATCATTCATCGTGTATCAGCAGAGATAACAGTTACGATTAAAACAACGAAAACATTACGAAAACATTACGAAAATGACAATGAAATCTTGCCATAGGTCATGAACTTGAAAAATTAAATTGATGACTGCAAGAAGTATGCAAAGAATTTTACCATTTCCCTCACATCAAATACAAGTCCCCCAATTATCCATTTAAGATCAACCGATTTTTGCCGGAACTTCTGTCTCAATTTGCCAAAAATGTCAAAAATATCAAAAATACTAAAAATAGGGTTATAAACGATTATGCTTCAAAATCCGTTCTCTTTATTTTTTTTATATTGCAACGGTGCAGCTTTGAGTTAGACAACGATTGACAACCACAAGACCGTCTCGGATAATAACCGTCTTCATACTAATAAATCTTCGTGTTAATAAACAAAACGAATGACTCCAATGATTTATCTGAAATGATTGATTCAAACGGTTGGTCTGACAACAATTTGTCGAAATAATTTGTCGAAACAATCTGTTGGAATAATCTGTTGGAATAATCTATTTTGGAAGTGATTCGTTAAGAAGTTTTATTTTGATTTGATTTTTTTCGGTAACGTAAATGTTATGTAACCGGTGATGTAACTATCAATACAATAATTAATTTAAGGAACATAAAAAATGATTGAACTTGCGGCGGCTCCGGTAATTACCGACGAGGAAACATTGTTAATCAATTCGCCTTTTATTGAGGAATTATCGAATCCGTATATTGGTAATTGGAACACACTTGTCAGCCAAACCAATTGGGAAAAAGGGGAAGTGATTTTGCGTTGGCGTCAGACCATGATTGCCGCAGAACTCCCGCATGGTGCGTATTCTGATGAGGCTTGGGCTCGCCATGTTGGTAATATCAGTGCGCAACATGTTGGGCGGCTTCGGCGTGTTAGCGAACGGTTCGGCGAAAAAGCCCACGAATATCCGAACCTTTATTGGTCTCATTTTCAAACGGCTTTGGATTGGAACGATGCGGAATTATGGCTTGAAGGTGCCGTTCAAAATCATTGGTCGGTTGCCCAAATGCGAGTTCAGTATTGGGAAACCACCGGCGCATCCGAAGACCAAAAACCAAGCGAAAATGATATTTTCACAGCAGAATTGGATGAAGATGATTTGGTACGTAATGAAGCATTCGCTGTAGAAAGAAGGATTCAGGAAAAAGATCGGACGGAACCAAAGATCACGGAAATTGGTGCTGCGGATATTGTTGAGGGATTCGATTCCAACTCCGCACCATTTGAAATAAGCGGCGAAAAACCAAAGAAAAAAAAATTAAAGAACAAAAACTCTGACGGAAACAATAATTGCAATACTTCAACCGCCGAACTCCTCACAACAACACTCAAAGATTTTTCCGATATTCCCTCTGATCTTGCCGAATCATTTGAAATGTTGAAAATTGCAATTCTCAATCATAAACTTGCAGGTTGGAAAGAAGTCGCACCTTCAATACTTATTAAACTTCTTGATACATTCAAAACTCTTATCCATTCGGTCGAAACAAAAGAAAACCCGTAACAATTCCCATTGCGGCATTACTGTAACCAAAGGTAGGCAATGTTTCGCGGAAACATTGTATTGAAATGTTGTGTTGAAACATTGTATTGAAACGTTGTGTTGAAATGTTGTGTTGGCGGTGGTTGGTCAAACGCAGTTGATGGATGGGAATTGGAAAATCCAATTTACTGCTGTAACATTTCGACGAAAAGCTGCTTTTACCTAATGTAATATTGTTGACCTTATTGATTTCTATTTGTAAACAAATTTACGAAAATTCAATTGAATAATTACTATTTTTTAAATTACTTTACTTATTTCAAATATTATGTCAGATCGTCTTGCTTATTTTGTTTTCGACATTGAAAGTGTTGCTGACGCTCAGCTTATTTCCAAGGTTCATTTTAACAACAGTATTCCGCCTCAGGATGCGGTTCGAAAATACCGTGATGAACTTTTGGCAAAAAATGATTCTGATTTTATTCCTTATACGTTTCAAATACCGATTTCTGTTGTTATTGGCAAAGTAGCGGAAGATTTTTCCTTGCTTGATGTGGTGGTTCTTGACGAACCGGAATATCGTCCTCATGAGATTTGTAACAAATTCTGGCGCGGCTGGTCAGCGTACAAACAACCTACTTTTGTAAGTTTCAACGGGCGCGGATTTGATATTCCCATGTTGGAGCAAGCGGCATTCCGATACGGAATTTCTATTCCGGGTTGGTTTTCTCTCGACGCAAAAACTTTTGAACAGCCAAGAAATCGTTACAATCTCAAAACTCATATTGATCTTTGCGATATTTTGACCAATTACGGCGCAACACGGTTCAACGGCGGTTTGAATCTTGCAGCAAGTATTTTAGGAAAACCGGGGAAAATGGGAACGCAAGGATATATGGTACAAGATCTTTATGATGCTGGAGAATTGATTAAAATCAATGATTATTGTCGTTGTGATGTACTTGATACTTATTTTGTTTTTTTGCGGGTCATGGTTTTGACGGGAAAATTATCATTACATGACGAACAAGTTTTAGTTAAAAAAACGAAAGATTGGCTTCTTCTTCGGGCAGAGCAGAATCCGGCGTATCATCAATATCTTGACAGTTGGGGCGACTGGTTCAATCCTTGGGAAAACCGTAACAATTCCGAACCGCATTCGTGAACAAAAAATTCATTTTTCGCAACTTCTCAATAGTTTCATAATGAGATACACAAAAGTTTGTGTGGAAGCGTTTTCTTATACATTACCGGACGAGGTTGTTTGTACAACTGAGTTGGAGTTACGGCTTCGGCCGCTTTATCAACGCTTAAAATTTCAGGAAGGAAGGCTTGAAATCTTAACTGGTATTCGGGAGCGCCGTCTTTGGCCGCAAAACCGTACTCCCGGCACTCAAAGTGTTACAACAGTTCAACATCTTCTTGAACAAACTCAAATTGATACACGAAAAATTGGTGCTTTGATTCATGGTTCGGTTTGCCGCGATTATCTGGAGCCGGCGACTGCGTGTTCTGTTCACGGTGCATTGGGGTTACCGTCAAACGGTTACGTTTATGATCTTTCAAATGCTTGTCTTGGAATTATCAGCGGGATGATTCAGATTGCCAATATGATTGAGTTGGAACAGATTGAGGCAGGAATTGTTGTCGGCACAGAAAGTTCCCGATCTCTTCTTGAAGCAACAATCCAATATCTAAACACGGATTTTTCAATTACTCGAAAAAGTGTTAAACCGGCGTTTGCTTCGTTAACGATTGGTTCCGGCAGTGCGGCGGTTCTGTTGACCAACCGCAATATTTCCCAAACCGGCAACCGATTATTGGGTGGTATGATTGGTGCTCAAACTGATTTTTGTAATCTTTGCCGAAGCGATACGGATCAATTTGGCGGTGATACAATGAACCCGTTAATGCAAACTGATTCTGAAACGTTAATGAAAGAAGGAATTGCTGCGGCTTCACGAATATTTGAACCGTTTTTAACGGAAGTTGGTTGGATACGGCGAGATATTGATCGGACATTTTGTCATCAGGTTGGTCGGGTTCACCAAAAACTTTTGTTTGATTCACTGGAATTACCGATGAAACAAAATTTTTCAACTTTGGAATATCTTGGTAATACCGGTAGTACGGCATTACCAACCACAGCCGGAATTGGTACAGAGACCGGTTTTGTACCGGATAAAAGCCGTGTTGCTCTTTTAGGAATTGGATCGGGAATCAATGTGGTCATGCTTGGGCTCGAATGGAACAAAACGCTCGCAACCTCCTATCCCGCCGCCAATGAAACAATCAAAAAAATTATACGCCAAAACAGTTTGTAATAGTTTGCTCCGAAGGGGCAACGCCCTACAAATCGTATTTCCCCTTGAAAAGTGGAGAGGGAATAGTTGATAGTTGATAGTGCCGCAAGCGGATTACTACCAAAACGCTAAAACTCCGCTTGCGGCACTATCCACTCTCAACTACTCTCACCCCCCTAACGGGGTTAAGAAAAATAAAAACACTACTGAATAATATTACAAAATAACGGAAATTTTGTTGAAATATCACTAAATTTTGAAAATATTTTGAAAAATATCCAGAAAAAGACGAAACCCTTAATTGACAGTTTAAACTTTTTTGATAGACTGTGAAACTTAATCGGTTGCGATTTGCCGTTTTTTGTCGCTTGTTTTGTGACAAATGAATCGCAACGATTTCAGTGAAACCTTATAAAATAAGGAGTCTGACAATGAAAAATGTAGTAATGTGTTTGGTCAGGATTTTTGCAGAAATTTTTGCGAAAATTCCAATGTTAAAATGGGTAAACCAGGGGGGGGGGGGCAGTCTGTAGTGGAAAGTTGATAATGGATAGTGGAAAATGTTCCGTTTTCCGGTACTATTCGTCAAAATTCTCAACTCTTTTTCGCTCTTCACCTTTTGGCTTTACTTTGGTCGAACTTCTTGTGGTGATTGCGATTATCGGCGTGTTAATCGCTCTTCTGTTGCCTGCCGTTCAAGCCGC